>DASVVH010000453.1:0-15116 GCA_036386615.1 Ardenticatenaceae bacterium | reverse complement strand
ACCGGGAGTGACCGCACGACTATTCTAAGCGATGGCGGCATCTCGTTCAACGACATTCCGGCGCGGCTGGTCTATCTCAAGACCGAGGCTGGCATCCTGCGGCTGACGTGGCTGGTCGAAATCTACACTCTCGATCAACTCCACTACTGGCAAATCCACGTAGACGCGGAGACTGGCGTCGTGCTGGCAGTGCGCGACCTCGTGGTCCACGAGGACTTCGACCTGCACGCGAGGGGCGTCACAGCGCCCCCGGCCCGGCAGGCCACACCGCTTCGGGCGGGGCTGCCGGACTGGACCGGCTTCGGGCAGGGCGCGTCCGCGCCGCTGTCGCCGGACTCGTACCTCGTTTACGCCATGCCGATGCAGGACCCGACCGACGGCCCACAGGTGACGGTGACGAACCCTCACCTTGCGGCGGTAAATGCCTCGCCGCAGGGTTGGCACGACCTCGCTGATGTGCAGACCACTCAGACACATGGCAACAACACCCTTACCTACGAGGACCGCACGGCGGCGGGCGCGGGTGCCCCGGCCCCCAGCACGACCCCGCTGGGCCGCGACTTTATCTATCCCATACCAGGCGGTAACCCCGACGCAGTGCCGCCTGAAGTCTATATGCCAGCCTCCATTACCAACCTGTTCTACTGGAACAACATCAACCACGATGTGCATTACCAGTACGGCTTCGACGAGCCGAGCGGTAACTTCCAGTTCGACACCTACGGACGCGGCGGCGCAGGCAACGATGGGGTTCTGGCCGAGGCGCAGGACGGGAGCGGCGTGAACAACGCGAACATGCTGACCCTCCCCGATGGCCTGCCGGGCCGCATGCAGATGTACCTGGGTACCAACCGGATTCCCTTCCGCGACGGCTCGCTGGACAACGCCGTGATTATTCACGAGTACGGCCACGGGGTTTCGACCCGCCTCACGGGTGGGCCGAGCACCAATTGTCTCTCAGGGGATGAGCAGGGCGGCGAGGGCTGGAGCGATTGGTGGGGGATGACGCTTACCGCGAAGCCGGAGCACACGGGTGCCACCGCGCGACCGATGGGAACCTGGCTCTTCGGGCAGCCGCCCGACGGCCCAGGCATCCGCCCCTACCCCTACAGCACCGATTTCTCCATCAACCCGATGACCTACGACAGCATCAAGGCCGAAGGGCTATCCGTGCCGCACGGCGTCGGCTCGGTCTGGGCGACTATCATCTGGGAGATGTACTGGGAACTCGTCGAAAATCATGGCTTCAACCCTGACTTCTACGCCGCCGACGCGACCCAGGGCAACATCATCGCCATGAACATCGTGATGGAAGGACTCAAGCTACACGGCTGCGAGCCTACCTTTGTAGACGCGCGCAACGGCATCCTGCTCGCCGAACAGACGCTTTACGGCGGCCAGTACCATTGTGAGTTGGCCGAGGCGTTTGCCCGCCGTGGGCTTGGCTACAGCGCGAATGACGGCGGCACCTCTGACCTCACGGATGGCACGGAGGCGTTCGACCTGCCGAGTGGGCCGGACGACCCGAATCCTCCGGCTCAGTGGCCGCTCGACGTGGATTGCCGTCCCGACTTTGAACTGTCGGTCCAGCCCGACGGGGCGGACGTGTGCGTGGGCGAGGCGGCTCTCTTCTCCGTCGCCGCCCTGAACCCTGAGCCTGCATTCACCGGACCTGTCAGCCTGGCGGTGCCGAACGCACCCGCGGGAACCACGCCATCGTTCAACACGCCAGTCCTCACGACGATTCCGGCAACCGCCACGCTGACCATTGACACCACAGGCGCGACGGCGCGGGGCACCCACTATTTCGACATCGTGGGCACTGGCGGCGCGAGCACGGTTGAGGCAACGGCTCGCCTCCACATCGAGGAGACAACGCCGACGGCACCCACACTCACGTCGCCCGTCAGTGGGGTTGAGGTCGGCTCGCAGTCGCCCGCCTTCATCTGGGAGGCAGTCCCCGGAGCCGCGTCGTACAGGCTGGAGATTGCCACCGACGGGGGATTCAACGACATCATCATCGTCCACGACAACCTCCGCACCAACAGCCTCAACCTGCCGGAAGCCCTGCCCTTCGGCGGAACCTATTTCTGGCGGGTGTGGGCCATCAACGGCTGCGGCCAGAGCGCGCAGCCGTCCCAAACCTTCACCTTTACGACCGCTAACGTCATCTGTGAGGTCTACGAGCCGACCATCATCCTTCCCACACCTATCGAAAGTGGGATTCCGAACGGCTATACCGTTACTGTCCCCGACCCAGGCATCGTGGCAGACGTGAATGTGCTCAACCTGAAGGGCACCCACAGCTACTTCAGCGATCTGACCTTCGAGCTAACAAGCCCTGAAGGAACTATCGTCACGCTGATGGAGCCGACGTGCGGCGATACTGACAACTTCGACCTCAACCTGGACGACGAGGCCGCGCCCGGACTGTGGCCCTGTCCTCCGGTGGACGGCGGAACCTACAAGCCCACGGAACCGCTCTACACCTTCGATGGCGAGAACCGACAGGGAGACTGGACGCTGACCATCCGCGACAGCATCCTGCCCGACTTCGGCATGCTGGAGGACTGGGACCTCGAAATCTGCGTCAATGCAGCCGTGCCGACAGCCGTTGTCCTCAACGATGTGAACGCCGCCAGCACCGTCCCGTCGCCCGCGCTGGCAGCAGTTGGCCTGCTTGGGGCGGTGGGCATCCTCGGCCTGCTGCGCCGTCGGGCAACCCTCTCGCGCGGTCAACAATAACGCCGAGGGCCACACCCGACCCTGCCTAACCAAAAAGAAGCCTCTGCATATCTTGTGGTATGCAGAGGCTTCTTCTAGTTTCGACAAGCACAAGGAGCACGAGGAGTCCCCTGAGACAAGGCACACGCACTGCACCACGACAGTCGTAGGGCTTACCGGCGTCGGTACCACCACAGGCTCACACCTAGCCCTAGTCCTGCTATCCCTAGCTCTAACTGGGAAAGTAGAATTCTCGCGGGGCGCACTGTCCACGCCGTTAGCTGCACGGCGGTAGGTTGGTCGCCAGTTGTGGCGCTCACTTCCACGCTGGGCGGACTGAGCAGGTCATTCTGCTGGGCATCGTGGGCTGCGGTGAAGGCGCGCACGACGAAGTGGTAGGTGGTGTTGGGTTGGAGATTATTGACGGTTAAGGCGCTATCACTCTTGCTGCTCGTGGTGCCTGCTACCGTGTAGGGGCCACCGGATGTGAGCGAATAGCTGACCTCATAGTACCCACTGTCCTGCGTGTAGATGATGGGCGTCCAGCTTACCTCGATACCCGTTCCGCTGAGCGAGTTGGCGTCCACCTCGGTGGGCGGCACGGTCTGGCTGCTCTCCCAATCGGGGTCGTACTGGTCAGCCCAATTTTGTGCTAGCTGGTTATCCGCCCACAGCATATTGTAACCGAGATCAAGGGCGAACAGGTTCGTGAGGTTCGCAAGCTGCGCTGGGATGCTCCCACTTAGTTGGTTGTTGGCGAGGATAAGAGTTTCCAGACCATTGAGATTGCCGAGTTCCGGCGGGATGCCCCCACTCAGTTGATTCGCGCCGAGGTTGAGGTATAGCAGGAAACCGAGATGTCTCAGTTCGGGCGGGATGCTCCCGCTCAGTTGATTCCCGCTGAGGTTGAGGCCCACCAGACCAGCGAGTTCGCCGAGTTCCGGCGGGATACTCCCGCTCAGTTGATTCGCGCTGAGGTTGAGGGTTACCATGAAACCAAGACTGCTGAGTTCCGGCGGGATGCTCCCGCTCAGTTGATTCGCGCTGAGGTTGAGGCTGGTGACACGCTCCTGGTTTCCACACGAAACGCCATACCAACTGCACGGCGTATTGGTTTGCAGCCAGCCGGAGTTGTTCGTCCAGTTCGGCCCGTTGCTGCTATTGTACAGCGCCACCAGCGCCGCGCAGTCCATCTGCGGAATCTCGCTCACGGTGGAACAATCAAAGCCACCGGGCGAGTTGAGCCTCGCCGCCTGAGCAGTGGAGTGCCCTGTGCCGAGCCACAATATCAGGAGTAAACCAACGGCAAAAACGAGTATCCAATGTCGCATCATACCCTCCCGTGTTAATATGGTTTTACCCCCAGTAGTAGGAATACCTGGAGTATACTAAACCCTCCAACACCTGTCATCCCCCAGGAAGCTTGCCGTTACCCACTTTGAGGTAGACAGGCCCTGAACCCTCAAGAACGAGCAAGTTCCCCTCATGTCATGCTGAACCAAGTGAAGCATCCACCCAGGATGCACCAATGAAGTACCTGCCGCCCATGCTCAACCACCGCGTTCCGCACCTCCCAGCTTGACCTACTCAAAACTGGGTAACTGCAAGCCCAGGAAGCAGTGGTGTCATGCAAAAAGCAGGCGCAAGGGATTTCCTTGCACCTGCTGTGTTGAATCCGGGGTCTTTAGCGCGCCAGCGTCGGCTTGAAGTTGCGTAGCCGTAGCGAGTTGGTGACGACGAAGACGCTGCTGAAGGCCATCGCGGCGGCGGCGAAGATGGGGTTGAGCAGCCAGCCGAAGATGGGGAAGAACAGCCCCGCCGCCAGTGGAATGCCGACCACATTGTAGGCGAAGGCCCAGAAGAGGTTGCCCCGGATGGTCCGCATCGTCGCGCGGCTCAGTTGAATCGCCTCGATGACCTTGAGAAGGTCGCCCTGCATCAGCGTCACGTCGGCGGCCTCCATAGCGATGTCGGTGCCCGTGCCCATCGCCATGCCCACGTCCGCCTGCGCCAGCGCGGGGGCATCGTTGATGCCGTCGCCCACCATCGCCACGACCTTGCCCTCTTCCTGAAGCGCCTTGACCTTCGCCGCCTTCTGGTCCGGCATCACCCCGGCCAGAACGTGATTCGGCGCGATACCGACCTCCTGCGCGATGGCGGCGGCGGTGCGGGCGTTGTCGCCCGTCATCATCCACACCTCGACGCCCATCGCTTCCAGCGTGGCGACGGCGCGCGGGCTGCTCTCCTTGAGCGTGTCGGCGACGGCGAGTAGCCCCGCAGCCTCCCCATCAACCGCCACGAAGAGAGGCGTCTTGCCCTCCCCGCTCAGGCGGGCGGCGTCACCCTCAAGCGGCGCGGCATCCACGCCACGCGAGGCGAGGAGCGCCGGGTTGCCGACGAGCACCTGCCGCCCATCGACGGTGGCGACGATGCCCTGCCCGGTGACGCTCTCGAAGTCGCTGGGCGTGGCGAGGCGGAGTTCCTGGGCCTGCGCGCCCGCGACAACAGCTTGGGCTAGCGGGTGCTCCGACACGCGCTCGGCAGAGGCGGCGAGGCGCAGCAGTTCAGATTGGCTACCGTTGAGCGCCCCGTTACTGCCCGCGAGGGCCACGTTGTCGCTGCCGACACCCGCCTCCGCGAGTTGCGCCTGCGGCACGGGCTGGAACGCGAGCGCCACCACGTTAGTCAGCGTCGGCTCCCCGCGCGTGAGCGTGCCCGTCTTGTCAAGAATAATAGCGTTGATGCGGTGCGCCATCTCCAGCGCCTCGCCGCCCCGAATCAGCACGCCGTGATTCGCGCCCGCGCCCGTGCCGACCATGATGGCCGTCGGGGTGGCGAGGCCGAGCGCACACGGGCAGGCGATGATGAGCACGGCTACCGTGTTCACCAGCGCATAGACAAAGGATGGCTCCGGCCCGAAGAGCCACCACAGCGCGAAGGTCAGCGCCGCGATGCCGAGCACGATGGGCACGAAGATAGAAGCGATGGTATCCGCCAGCCGTTGAATCGGGGCCTTGGAACCCTGCGCCTCCTCCACCATGCGGACGATACGCGCCAGCACCGTGCCCTTGCCGATAGCGGTTGCCTCCATCTGGAAGGCCCCGGTCTTGTTGATGGTGCCGCCAATCACGGGGTCGCCAACCGTCTTGGTGGCGGGCAGCGACTCGCCCGTAATCATGGACTCGTCCACCGACGAGCGGCCCTGCACAAGGCGGCCATCTACGGGTACGGTGGTGCCGGGCCGCACGAGCAGCACGTCGCCCACCTGCACCTCGTCCGCCGGAATCTCGACCTCCTCGCCCTGCCGCAGCAGGATGGCCGTCCTGGCGCGAAGGCCCATCAGCTTGCGAATCGCCTCGCTGGTCTGCCCCTTGGCGCGGGCTTCCAGGTAGCGGCCCAGCAGGATGAGCGCGATGATGACGGCGCTCGTCTCGTAGTAGACCTCGGCGGTGCCCGCCGGGAAGAAGCGCTCGAAGAACGTCACCGCGACCGAGTAGCCGTAGGCGGCTGTCGTGCCCAGCGCGACGAGCGTGTTCATGTCCGTCGTGCGATGCTTTGCCGCCTTCCAGGCGTGGACGTAGAAGCGCCGCCCGGCGTAGAACTGCACGGGCGTTGCCAGAAGGAACTGCAAGAACCAGTAGCGCTCCATCGTGCCGAAGAGCGTGTGCATCCGCATCATCCCGTCGCCGCCGTAGAGCAGCATCGGCCCCATCGAGAGCAGGAGCAGCAGCCCGCCGAGCACGAGCGAGACCCACAACTCGCGCCGCAGTTGGCCGAGTTCGGCGGCGCGAGCCTCCCGTTCGCGGTCACGGAGCGCGTCGTCCGTCGTCTCGCCCGCCGCCTCCAGGTCGGGCGACTCGTAGCCTATATCTATGATTTTCCGGCGGATGTCGCGCGGCGTCACCTCGGTCGGAACGTAGGTCACGGTGCTTCGCAGCGTGGCAAGGTTCACGTCCGCGTTGAGAACGCCGGGCAGCTTCTTCAGGTTGCGCTCGACGGTGGCGACACAACTGGCGCAGGTCATTCCCTGCGTCGGCAGCGTGACGGTCGCGGTTGGAACCTCATAGCCGATGTCTCTCACCTTCTGCACGAGGTCGCCCACCTTCGCCTGGGCAGGGTCGTACGTCACGGTGGCTCGCTCGGTAGCGAGATTCACCGTCGCCTGCTGCACGCCGGGCACCTTCTGCAAGTTGCGCTCGACCGTCCTCACACAACTCGCGCATGTCATTCCCTGAACGGGTATGGTCACTTGCGTATCCATGTTATCATCTCACTATCGCTACAGTTCTGGTGGCGACCCCCTCCTGGGGGGGATAACATAGATTATAGCATACTCTACAAAAAAGTCCAGTCCCAAATAAGGAATTGCTCAGAGGCAGACGCACCGTTATGTCTTGCCTCCGAGTAATTAGCTTTATGTCAATTAGGGCCGACATCTATCACCCTTCAATGTCGGCTTTTGTCGGCCTTACTTCACATAACGACTCAGGAGGGCACCTGTGACCGTTCCCGCGTGGTTCGCTTCGCCCGGCCCGGAGGGCTGTTTGCGTGGAAGTGCAAGAGCTAAAGGGCGCTCCTGCCTTATAGAAGGAGAGGCGGCAAGTGTTGCAGCAGTCGCGCCGCTAGCCCCGCCCAATCACGAAGAACAGTGCCCAGTAGGAGGGGTCAGCGAAGACGGGTTGGTCCATCTGTTCCACCCCCACGGGCGGCAGTTGCAGGTCGGCAGTCTCTTCGGGGTAGCGCTCGCACCAGTGCGCCAGCGTGTTGACGAGGTCACGTCCGGTCATCCTTCGCAACGTGACCGCCGCGTCACGGAGGGCGGCTGCGGGCCGCTGCCCCTGCCGGACATAGGTATAGAAGCGTTCCATGAGCAGAAGTGCCACTAGGTCGGGTGCCTCCCAGGGGGCGCAGACAATCGTTGGAGCACCCGCGTAGAGGAAGGCGCGCGGCAGGCCCAGCAGTTCGTCACCCGGAAGGATGTGCGTCAGGCCGCTGGCACAGGCGCTTAACGTGACCAGATCTACCGACAACTCCAGGTGGCCCAGGATGTCGCGCGCGGTGAGTGAATCGTCCGCACCGATGTGCAACGCGGAGCCGAGGGGGTCGTGAACATGGTAGGTGCCGTGGCCGCTGATATGGAGCCAGCGAGTAGGTTCACGGCGCGCCAGTAACTGTTGGGTCTTGGGCTGCTCACCCACCCACGCCTGACCGTCCATCAGCCGCGCGAGGAAGCGCGCCTCCGTCTCGGCGTAACGCAGTGCCTGCGCGTCCACATCGTTGTAGCCCAGGGCCAGGAATTCGCCCGTGCCAGCGGCAGGTTGCTCCAGGCTACGGCGTAGCAGGATGGTCGCGCTGGGAGCCAGCGCAATCGCGGGGCCATCCGCATCAAGCAGGTAGTCGCCTCTGGCGGAGCGTAGGGCCATCCAGGGAACGTGGTGCAGCGGGCCGTGAGGAATCAGGTAGAGGAACTCACAGCGTGGCAACCAGTTCTGGACCGGCTCGATGAGGCGCTCGTGTAGATAGGCAAGCTGGCGCTCTCGCAGCAGGTGGCGCATCGAATGGCGCACTACGGGGTGGGGCTGAAGCATGTTCGGGTCGAGCGCAACCTCCCGCGCCTCAAAGTCACCGCGCGTAACGATGAAGAGTAGCACACGCGGAGGCAGCAGCAGATACTCGCGCAGGTGGGCACTTTCCGGCGGCAGCTTTCTAACAATATTCTCGCCGGGCGGAACGATGCCTGTCGTAAAGTACTCCAACAGGAGCACCCCATCGGGGAGTTGGGCCTGTAGTTCGGCCAGCGTGGCGATGGGCTGGTCAAGCGCCTGGTAAAGGTGAGGGTCTTTTTTCAGCAGGGTGTCGAGGAAAGCGCGCGAACGGGCACGTTCGACGTAATTGAAGGCATCCTCTGGCCGTCCTTGTTCCAGGCAGAGGAGGACCATCGCCTCGTATAGTTGCTGCGTCGTCTCAATCAGGCCGAATTTGACCTCTTCGCCCTCGCTGTCGCCGCGCAGCCGTTCGATAGCGTCTATGCCCTGCTCGTAGGCGGCCCGTGCCTCATCCAGCCGCCCCTCGCGCCGGAAGAGATTACCACGCTGATAGTGAATGAGGCTCAACCAATGAGGGCGCTTCAACTTTTGCGATAATGCCAACGCCTGCTCATACGACACCATTGCGTCGTCGGAACGGCCCTGTGTGTGATAGAGGAAGCCGAGGTACCAGAGAATGGCATTGACCTGCTTCAAGTCGTTGCGGTCAGGGTTCTGCGAGAGCGCGAGAGCCTGCAAATAGCTCGCCTCGCCCTCCGCCTCGTCGCCCGTCAGGTGATGGAGCAAACCCCGCGCCCAAAAGATATCACTCAGCCGCGCCGTTAAACCGAGGGCTTCCGATAACTCAGCCGCCTGAACGAGATGCTCCTGAGCAATGGCCCAACGCCCCAGTTGCAAAGCACTATTACCAATCTCATATAGCGCGGTGACCTCACCTCGGTGGTCGCCCAGCTCCCTGAAAATCTCGAGGCTTTGCAGCGTCAGGGCCAAGGCCCGGTCATAGTTAGCCAGTTCATTGTAGACCATACCCATGTTGATGAGTGCAGCCGCCTCGAAGAATCTGTCGCCGATGGCCTCCGCGAGGTGATACACCTGCTGGTATCGTGCCAGGGCCAGATCGTACTGCGTCTGATAGAAGAACGAACGCGCGAGACTGTTCAGCGCGCGCAACCGCACGCGCTCCTCCAAATCACCATCGTCAAGGAGCACGGTCATCACAGCCATGCCGCGCTCTAAGTCGCTCGTGCGGATGGCGACAAGACCATCGTAATACGCCAAACGCAGACGGTTCCGCTTCTGCTCAGGGTGGGCCTCGGTGGCGGCAGCCACATATTGCGCCAGCGTCTGCCACGCGCCGTGCGGCGCGAGTAGTTCGGAGAGCCTGTCGAGGTGGTAAAAGCAGGCGTCCTCCTCCACCCAACGTTGTTGCTCCTCCTGGCGCACCGCCATGCGCCGGAGAAAATGCTCGAAGGCCCGCGTGTGTAACGCCAACTCATCGTGAGGCCGCTCGGCGCGAATCCGCGCCAGAATGTCGTCGCTCCACTGCGGCTGGAGGCGGTAGACCCCCTCCGCTCCGGGCGCTACAGCAACAAGGTCACTCTCGAAAAGCAATGCAAGCTCGCTCTCAGGGGATGCCGAGAGTGCCAGGAGAAGCTCTTTATCAAACCATTGCAGAACCACACAGAACGAAAGAAGGTGGCTATCGAGTAACCATGAGGCACCGCGCATCAACAGGCCCTTTCGACTTCTCAGAGACGATAAGATGTCATTGCTACTGACTAAGCACCGTCCCAGGAGGGAACACAATGGCTATCGGGCACGTAACTTATAGTGAAAGCCGGACGTGGCAACGCGGAGACGCAGCCGTGAATTCTCCGCCGACGGACGGCAACAATCTTATGTACCACCTCAGGTTGGCGCAAACGGACGATCTCGCGCGGATTGATCCACAACTCGCAGAACTTGAAACAATACCAGGCCACCGCAACCCGCAACAGAAGCGTGCTCTGGAGGCAGCGGCATTGAAGCTGGACAAGCCTGCCGACGACGTGGTCTTTGATGGTCACTCACCTCTCGATTGGGCCTATCACTGCTGTGTGCTGGACCTGAAGACCCAGCATCCCAATCGAAAGCTATTCCCGCAAGTGGAGGACGTCCCCGGACGCTCCCGTTCTCAGGCGGGCAACGCCCCCAATATTCTCTACCTCTTCAATATCCTCGTAGCACTCGAATGGGTGCCCAATGAAGAGTACATGCAACAACTCAGATGGGCCTTCCGCCGAGCCTCTGACCACCTCTTCGACGTGACCGAGGGCCACATGGCCTTCGGCATGGTGGTATTCGGTGGCCCGGAACTGATGAAGGGGGCAGACATTCAGATTCTCGCATCCAATCGCTTTCATCCACGTAGTTGGGTAGAGGGCCTGCACAACCCCGACAAATATCTACCAATTCGCATGGGCCGCAGCCTCTGGTCCGGTCGGAACCGCGTCTCGTACGACTGGAGCGAGCCAGAGGGCTATCGAACCCTGGTTCACGAATGGCTGCACTATGCTCTCTGCCTGAAGGATGAATACTTAACGACAGTTGTGCATGAGGGAGAAGAACTCAGGGTTCCGATTCCCCCCGCCAACATCGACTCGGCCACGCAGGACACCTCTATCAGCGAAGTAGTCCTGGACCGCAAAGGATCGCTCACTCTGGGCAAGCTAAATCAGTACTTCCCCGGTCACGGAATGCAACGGCTCAAGGTCGTTGATGGTCCATATCGGCTGCCACTGCCGTTGCCCGACTTTGCCGCGCTCGCTTCTTTTGCGAATCAGGCGGTCAACAAGGAGCTGATGCTTCACTTTACCGACATCGAAGCACGTCTCCAACTCGAACAGACACCCACTGAAGCAGATCCTCAACCCGAAGAGACATCCAATGAAGCAGATCTTCAACTCGAAGAGACATCCCAGGCCGACGAGATGGTCAAATATCAGAGCCTGCTAAATCGCACCTCGGTCTATCTTCTGCGTGAGAAGCAAACCAATGGGGAAAAGGGGTATGAGAGACTCATCCCGCAGGGTTCCCTCGGTTCTATGCGAGTGGGGGATGACTCCAGTCCGGCACGGCCTTACGAGATACTGGGCGCGCGGGAAAGTGACACGCTCGTGCTCATCGTTGAGGAGCCGGAAACCGGTCTCTCCGTTCACTCCCGGAAGATCCGTGCCGTGGATGACCATGCACTCGCGTTGGAAGAAGGAGACTGGGCTCCTCCGCTGGACCAGGCATCTTTCAAGCCACCCACGCCGATGCTTGCGGTTGTGCCCGTACCAGACCCCATCGCCGATGGAACTGGCGGCTCGGCAGCAAATGCTCCCTCCGAGGGACAGTCAGGCAACGGTCCTGCGGGCTTAACAGCAGATGCCCCAGCCGCGGATGATCGGAAGGTGAAGGTGAGGGTCAGCGATGCAGCCAACCTGAGCAGCCTGTGGCTCTTCCCATTGGGGCAGCCCTTCGCGCCGGGGGTTTCCGGCACGAACAGGCAAGCGTTCGCCAGCAAAGTTACACCTCCCGCCACTGGGAACCTGACCGACGAGATAAAGATGCCATCGCTCGATGGGTACGTCCTGGCCGAATGGAAGGATGGGCGAGTCTTGATTTATCCCTTCTCTCAGGGCGGTGGCCCCCCGAATCACGAGCCAGTAGGCAGCAGCCCGGTTACGGCAGGTTCGTCCGATGGACACGTCATGCTGTTCTTCTACTCGCCCGAGGACGAGATAGAGGCGGCGCAGGCCCCGAAAACAGACAACATCAAAGTGGTCACGACGCTCGTTCATGGTGAGCCAAGCGGAGCCAACGACAGCTTTGAGGGAAGCTACGTCTATGCGCTTTCCAGTACACAGCCGCTACTCAAAGAGCTCCGTCCGACCCTGGTTCTCTTCTATGATCGCCCGGCCTCCGGGGTGAAAGCCAGCTTTGACTTTAAGCCCGTCATCCAGCGATGGATACCCGCCATCGGCAATACGGCAGCGCAATGGCTCTCGCTGACGAAGGAGTCGTATGCTCGCGTACATAGCCCGCTGGTTGCCCTCGCGCTTCGTGAAGCCACCGCGCCTCGGCTGACCGACCCGGTGCCCTTAAGCCCCGACAATGTTGAATACTACCGGCTGTTTTGGACAAGGCATACCCAGTCTTGAACGACAGGTACTTTGTCCTGGCTGACAGAAAGCCGGGCGGGGCAGGATAGCCAACACAATCCCGGCTCTCTATGGAGGAGCCACCACAACTGTCACACGGCAGTTGCGGTGGCTCCCTTGGTGATAAGCAGGCTACAGAATGTGCATTGGTGGCGTTGACAGACCAGCACGCCTCTACTATTATCCTGTTCACGGTAACGACAGCATGGTGATTGTCGCTCAATGATGAGCCAGAGGTTGCGGGTTCCAGCCCCGCTGTTCACTTACCTCATGGAAGGGTGCAACACCTGCGAGCGTGTTGCACCCTTTTCTGTACGCCATTGAGCTTCTAGGGGAGATTGAAATGCCAGAGCCTATCACGGGCCTCTCGCTTGGCGCTGAAAACCGATTGACGATTCCTGATGTCGTTGAAGTCGCCAGGAAATGCCGGGCGGTCAACAGAGAGCTAGACGCCAACACCTTAGAGCGTGTAGCGGCGAGTGCGAACTGGGTTAAAAGCGTAGTAGAGGAAAACGAAGAGAAGCTCAAAGCCGGAAGAACGGCAGAGGTAAAAGCCTACTACGGCATCAACACGGGCTTCGGAGCGCTCGCGGGCAACACGGCACTTCCCAGCCGGTACCATACTGAGGTGCTGTCCCGCAATCTCGTCGCCAGCCATTCGTCGGGCGCGGGGCCGTACTTTGACGAGGAGACGGTGCGCGCAACGATGCTGCTCCGCGCTCATACCCTCGCTCAAGGATACTCCGGCGTGCGAGTAGAACTGATTGAGAAATTCGTGGATATGCTCAACAAGCGTATCTACCCGGCGGTACCGCAAAAAGGCTCCCTCGGTGCGAGTGGCGATTTGGCACCCCTCGCTCACCTTGCGCTCACCATGAGCCGGGCACCAGACAGCGCCGGGCTGGACCTGAAACTGGACACCTCCAGTGGGGAAGCCTTCGTCGAGTTCGACCCACATGAGGGTACACAGGATGGCAGCAAAGTCGTCTATCACCTTACCGAAGACCGTCTCACCGGGGAGCAGACGCTCTGGCGGCGCGTGAGTGGCAGGGAGGCGATGGCGGCTGTCGGAGGGCAGGTCGTGCTGGGCGCGAAGGAAGGATTAGCCCTCAATAATGGCACCACCTTCTCTACGGCGGTGGCCGCGCTGGCGCTCCATGACGCCAGGAACCTGCTCCAGAACGCCGAACTGGCGCTGGCGATGACCCTGGAAGCGATTCGTGGCTTCCGCGACCCCTTCTTTCCCAGGGTCCACGAGGCGCGCAATCAGGGTGGCGCGGGCGAGACTGCGCGCCAGGTGCTCGACTACGTGAGCGGCAGCGACCTACTCGACCCCGGCGATGAGGACAACGACCCGATAAGGGTGCCCCCCCAGGACCCCTACTCCATACGCTGCGCGCCCCAGGTCCTCGGCTCCATCCGCGCCACCCTCGACTTTATCGAGAACACCGTCCAGAACGAACTCAACGCGGCGACGGACAACCCGCTAATATTTATGGAGTTGGGGCGCGACTACAAATCGGTTTCATGCGGCAATTTTCACGGTGAGCCAATCGCCTTCGCGATGGACTTCCTCGGCATCGTCATGTGCGAGTTGGGCAACATCGCCGAGCGGCGCATCTTCAAGCTCACCGATTACAGGCTCTCCCAGCCAGGAACAGCGGAGAACGGGAAGGGCAAACAACGCGGAGAGGAGACGGAGGAGTTCATCCTGACTACGGACCATGTGGGTCTGGAAGGAGCGAACAGCGCGACGGTGCTGGAAGATTGTTCGCTTCCCAGCTTTCTCATCGAGATTGGCGAACAGGCCGCCAAAGCTCTCGGAATTGATATGGATAAAGCCGAGGGGTTAAACAGCGGCTTCATGATTCCCCAGTACACGGCGGCGGCCCTCGTCTCCGAGTGCAAGACCCTCGCCCACCCGGATAGCGTGGACTCGATTCCCAGTTCGGCCAACAAGGAAGACCACGTAAGCATGAGTCTCAACGCCGCCCTTCACGCGCGCCAGATTATAGACAACGTGGAGGCCGTAATCGCCATTGAGATAATGAGCGCGGCACAGGCACTAAGCTGGCGTATCCAGAAGGCGCGGAAGGAAGGGAAAACCGTTAAGCTTGGGGCGGGTACGGAAGCCGCCTTGCAGCACCTCCGCGATAACGGGGTTCCATACCGGGACTTTGATAGCGTCTTCTACCCGCACATACGGTCAGTCATCAGCATGATTCGCAACGGCGTCCTCGTCCAGAAGGCGCGAGGCAGCGAGTAGGCGAGCACTGGCCGCCAGGGCTGAGTCAACGCAGCGCCGTTTGTAATATACCTAACTACAATATAGCAGCTACTTACCGCTATACTGGCCGTTTATCGCTCGCCAGTACTGGCCGTTACTGGCCTATACTGGCCTCTGTGCCCTCCGGCCCCTTTTGACACAACCCTGGCTGGCGGCCAGGGCAATCGCATCAAAATTGAAGGGACGATAGGATAGAGGCCCAAAGTTGAACAAGGAGAGCCGCCATGAGCCCGATTCCGACAGCGAGCATCTTGGAGCACTTTGCGGAGCTGAATGATCCGCGTGTGGAGCGGACGAAGGAACACCAGTTGTTGGACATCATCGCGATTGCTCTGTGTGCAGTCATCTGTGGGGCAGAAGGGTGGACGCAAGTCG
>DASVVH010000452.1:0-2799 GCA_036386615.1 Ardenticatenaceae bacterium | reverse complement strand
ACCGTGTCGCCATCCCGCCCCCTTCTCACTCGCATTCATCCGCGATAGCTCTAGCAGTCGTCGTTAGCGGTCGTCGGTCGTCCATCGTCGGTCGTCACCTAAAGAAAGACGTGCCATGTTCCAGTTTATTGTCCGTCGCCTCCTCGCCTCTATACCGGTGCTCTTTGGTATACTCGTCGTCACCTTCGCGCTGGCGCGCATGATTCCAGGCGACCCCTGCAAGGCGATCCTGGGCGAGAAGGCTTCGCCAGCGGTCTGCGCGGCCTTTATCAAAGCGAAAGGATTCGACCAGCCGATTCCGGCACAGTTTGCCATCTACATGAAGGACGTGGTGCGCGGCGACTTTGGAGACTCTATCCGCTTCAATCGCTCGGTTGCCGACATCTTAATCGAGCGTATGCCCCTCACCGTTGAACTGGGGATGACGGCCCTCACACTGGCAATTCTCATCGGCATCCCCCTCGGCATCCTCTCCGCCGTGAAACGGAACACCCCCATAGACGCGGCGACAATGTTTTTTGCCAACATAGGCGTCTCCATCCCGGTCTTCTTCCTGGGGTTGATGCTCGCCTACTTCTTCGCCCTGGTGCTGCGCGATACGCCCTTCAACCTGCCGCCGTCGGGGCGCTTGCCCGCCGGAATGTCGTCGGAACCCTTCTATGAGGTCTATAGTTGGGACATTGGGGAGGGAGGACTCCGAAACACCCTCGCGCGCTTCTTCTCTAATATGTACATCTTCAACTCGATAGTGACGGGTGATTGGGAGGTGTTGAAGTCCACCATCCGGCATCTCATCCTACCCGCCGTCGCCCTCAGCACCATTCCGATGTCGATTATTGCCCGCATGACCCGCTCCAGTATGCTGGAAGTTCTGGGCCTCGATTACGTGCGAACGGCCCGCGCCAAAGGGCTGACACAGGGCAAAGTCATCTTCAAGCACGCGCTCCGCAACGCGCTCCTGCCCATCGTGACCATCATCGGCCTGCAACTGGGGGCACTGCTGGGCGGCGCAGTTCTGACGGAGACGATTTTCAATCTCGCGGGCGTGGGGCGCAGCCTCTACGAGGCGATTGGTGCGCGCGACTACCCCATCATTCAAGCCTTTACCCTCGTCATCGCGGTAGGCTACGTCATGGCGAACCTCCTGGTGGACCTCTCCTATGCTTACCTTGACCCACGCATCCGCCTGGAGTGAGTGAACGCCGCATGACAACGCTTACGCACAGGCCGCTCGTCGAGCGCGCCGACGAGATAGAAGACTTCACGACGGAGAGCATCTGGCGCGTGACCATGCGCCGCCTCTTCAAGCACCCCTCGGCAATGGTTGGCATGGTGATTCTGGGCTTCCTGGTGCTCGTCGCCATCTTTGCCCCTCTCCTCGCGCCCTATAACCCCGAACTGCCGCTCATCGGCATCGAGCAGGTGCGGGGCCGCGAGAAGCCCTGCATCCACGCGCTGGGCTGCGACCCCGCGAAGCCGGAGCACTTCATGGGCATTGACGGCAACGTGCGCGACCAGTACAGCCGCGTGATTTACGGTGCGCGTGTCTCGCTGCTCATCGGTTTCTCGACCGTTAGCTTCGCCATCGTCATCGGCGTCACGCTGGGCGCGCTGGCGGGCTACTTTGGCGGCAAATGGGAAGACATCATCATGCGCTCGATGGACGTGCTGCTCGCCTTCCCCGCGCTATTGCTGGCAATCGCCATCGTTGCCGTCCTCGGCCCTGGCCTGCGTAACGCGCTGATTGCCGTCGGCATCGTCAGTATTCCAGCCTATGCGCGTATCACCCGCGCCAGCGTGCTCTCGCTCAAGGGGCAGGATTTCGTGGCGGCGTCGCACGCACTGGGCGCGGGCCATATACGAATCCTCACCACGCGCATCCTTCCCAACTCGCTCGCCCCCCTGATTGTTCAGGCAACCCTCGGCATCGCGGCAGCCATTATTGATGCGGCGGCGCTCTCCTTCCTTGGTTTCGGCGCGCAGCCGCCGACGCCGGAGTGGGGTGCGATGCTAGGCGGCGAGCGCAACCAGATTTTCAGCGCGCCGCACCTGGTCTTCTTCCCCGGCCTTGCCATCAGCATCACCGTTCTCGCCTTCAACCTTCTGGGCGACGGCCTGCGCGACGCGCTCGACCCGCGCCTGAAGCGATAAGGAGCTTTTGGCGCTAGCGAACTTTCAGACAACAGGAGGTCTCCACCTATGCAAGGGATGCAGCGACAGGTATCGAGTCTGGTAGCCGATGGGCGCGAGAGGGCGCATGCGGCGATATGCCGCGAGGCAGACACCGCCATCGAAACGATGTACGCCAACGACCTGGAGCAGGCCAGACAAAAATCACCCTTGCATCTGTTGTGGCACCGTCTCAAGCTGAGGCCGGTCAAGGCGCGCTACGTGGAGCGCTACATGGAAGAAAAAGCCCCGCGCGAGGGTCTCTACTGACAGCCAGCTAGCGTCAAAGTGGGCGCAGGCCAGACGTGAGGTTGCGAGTGGGATGGACAATACCTGGACCAACAGGACTGAAGAGTCATCTGTAAGGTTGCGGGCAGGCTTGCCGTCCACCGCGACCTGGGTGAAGCTCGCGCCGGATGGAACGCTGGTGGTTGATTTCTATGACCATAGCCAGCAGGCACAGAGCAGTTTTGGTAACGATGTCGCCTACGTGCTGACCGTCCAGCCCCCGGAAACCCTGAAACTATGGTCTCTCTTCATTGACGGAGAAGAGCGTCCGGCAAACACTCTGCCGGACGCTATTTTGTTTCTGCAACGATTGCGGGAGAGATTTGAAAGCTACTTTGAAAT
>DASVVH010000451.1:0-3333 GCA_036386615.1 Ardenticatenaceae bacterium | reverse complement strand
AAAGTCACCCATCTATATAGACCTGCGCCTCCTTGCCTCCCACCCCAGAGTGCTCAACCTCGTCGCTCGTGCCTACGCCGAACTCCTCACCGATGGCACGCTCGAATACGACCTCATCGCGCCCCTCCCCTACGCCGCCCTGCCCATCGGCACAGCCGTCAGCCTCCAGACGGGCGACCCGATGATTTACCCGCGCAAGGAGACCAAGGAGTACGGCACCAAACGTAACATCGAGGGCAGCTTTGCGGCGGGCCAGATAGCCGTCATGCTCGACGACCTCATCTCCACCGGCGGCACCAAAGTGCAGTCCGTCCAACCTCTCCGCGACGCGGGCCTTCAGGTGAGCGACATCCTCGTCCTCATAGACCGGAGCGGGGGCAGAGGCCGCGCCGAGCTTGCCGAACATGGCCTGCTCCTCCACAGCGTCATGACCCTCGAAACCATGCTCGATCACCTCGCCACCCGCCGCCTCATCTCCCGCGCACAAAAACAGGAAGTCGAGCGCTTTCTTGCTGAGAGCTAGCCTGGACCTGGCGAATTCTTTTTGCCCTGCCAAAGGTGGCAATGATGGAACCTATCGGACCTCTTATTGGAACCGCTGGTTGGAGCGTGCCTACAGCTTACGCCGAGCAGTTTCCGACGACAGGGACGCATCTGGCGCGCTACAGTCAGCGATTCCCCGCCGTCGAAATCAATTCGTCCTTCTATCGTCCGCATCGCCCAAGCACCTATGCGCGCTGGGCAGCCTCCGTGCCGGAGAACTTCCGGTTTGCGGTCAAAACCCCCAAGGAGATTACGCATGCGTTGCGATTACAAAATGCATCAAGCGTAATAATTAGTTTCCTGTCTGAGGTTGCTGGGCTGGGAGATAAGCAAGGCCCGCTCCTGGTGCAACTCCCGCCTTCCCTGAAATTCGAGGAGGCCGTAGCAGAGCGCTTCTTTACGGAGCTTCGCCAGGGCACCTTGAGTCAGGTGGTATGCGAACCCAGACACACGAGTTGGTTCACTGACGAGGCGGAGCAACTCATGACAACCTTCGAAATAGCGCGTGTGGCAGCAGATCCTGCACTGGTACCCCGCGCTGCCGTGCCCGGTGGGTGGAAGGGGTTGGTTTATTTTCGGTTACACGGCTCGCCGAAGATGTACTACTCCTCGTACTCTCTCGACTATCTTGAGCAACTAACAGCTACCCTGCGCGCCTACAGCCATGCCGCAGTCCCAGTATGGTGCATTTTTGACAACACCGCGTCTTTTGCGGCTACCGATAACGCTCTCCATCTTCTGAACCAATGGACTCCTTCCTGACCAGCCTTACCGTCCTTCGTCCTTCGTCCTTCGTCTTCCGTCTTTTTCCCTTTTCCTTTATCCTTTCCCCACCATGCTTAACGTAACCCTCGCAGGCGTCCCCCTGCGAAACCCACTAGTCCTCGCCAGTGGCATCATCGGCACCTCCGCCACCCTGCTCGCGCGCGCCGCCGCGTCGGGCGCGGGAGCCGTCACCGCCAAGAGCGCAGGCCCGGAGAGGCGCATCGGCCACCGCAACCCCATCTGCTTCGACTGGGGCCAGGGGCTGATTAACGCTGTCGGCCTGCCCAACCCCGGTGCCGCCCACGAGGCCGAACTGCTCGCCGCCGCCAAGCAACTGCTCGAACCAGGCGGCACCGCCCTCATCGCCTCCATCTTCGCCGGAACGCCCGAACAGTTCGCCGAGGCCGCCGCCATCGTCCTCCGCGCCAGGCCGGACATCCTGGAACTCAACATCTCCTGCCCCAACGTCCACGACGACTTCGGCGAACCCTTCGCCGCCAGTTGCGCGGGCGCGTCCAGCATCGCCGCCGCCGTCAAGCCTGTCTGTGTCGCGGCGGGCGTCCCCATGTTCGTCAAGGTCGCTCCGAATGTGCCCAACATTGGGCGCATTGCCGCCGACGCAGTGGCCGCAGGGGCCGACGGCATCACCGCCATCAACACCATGCCCGGCATGGTCATAGATATAGAGAGTGGCAAGCCCATTCTCACCAACCGAAGCGGCGGCCTCAGTGGCCCCGCTCTCAAGCCCATCGCCATCCGCTGCGTCTACGAGATAGCCGAGGCTGTGCCCCACGTCCCCATCATCGGCACCGGCGGCGTCAACAGTGGCCTGGACGCCATCGAGATGGTCATGGCGGGCGCGACCGCCGTCGGCGTCGGCAGCGCCGTCTACTACCGGGGCGTCGAGGCCATGCAGCAGATTGCCGAAGAGATGGACCAGTGGCTCCACCAGCGCGGCATCCACTCCCTTGACGAGATTCGCGGCCTCGCGCACCGATGAGGATGGACCGATGACACCAAACACGCCTACTTTTAGCGTCATCCGTCCCGCCGGGCGCTTCGCCACCACCCCGCAGCCTCTGAAGCTTGCGCGTATCGTCGAGGAAAACTACCGCATCAAGACCTTCGTCTTTGATGGCGAGATTCCCAACGCCAAACCGGGGCAGTTCGTCATGGCGTGGCTGCCCCGCCTGGACGAGAAACCCTTTTCCCTGGCCGACAACATCCCTCTGACGCTCACCGTCGCCGCCGTCGGCCCCTTCTCGCAGGCGATGCACCAGCTCCAGGTTGGGGACACCGTTGGCTTTCGTGGCCCCTATGGCCGCCCCTTTGACCTCATTGGTCGCCGTCCCCTGCTGGTGGGCGGCGGCTACGGTGTCGCCCCTCTCGCCTGGCTTGCCAGCGAGCAGCGCGCCGCCGGGCAGAATCCTATAGTCGTCGTCGGTGGCCGCACCCGTGACGATGTGATTGGCGTCGAGAAGTTTGAAGAACTCGATGTGCCGGTGCTCATCACCACCGACGACGGCACGCGCGGTGCCCAGGCGCTCGCCACCATGCCCGCCGAGCGCCTTCTTGAAGAGCGCGAGGTGGATAGTATCTACGCCGTCGGCCCGCACGGCATGCTGCACGCCCTCGAAGCACTGGCCCACCGATACGAGGTGCCCGCCCAACTCTCCTGGGAGGCGTACATGGGCTGCGCCATCGGCCTCTGCGGCATGTGCGAGCACCACGACGGCTCCCTCCTCTGCATTGAGGGGCCAATCAGGCGCGTCTGACAGGATACCAGGACTGTGTCAAAGTGGCGCGGCTTGTAATGTAACTAACAATAATATAGCAGCTACTTGTCGCTATACTGGCCTTTTTTCGCTCGCCAGTACTGGCTAATACTGGCCGATACTGGCCTCTGTGCCGTTCGGCCCGCTTCTGACAGGATATGAGTGCTCGTTGACGGATGCTGAGGGTAGTTCTATACTGTGCCGACCTCTCTCCGCGACCAATCTGAGAATAACTCTAGCGACGAAGGAC
>DASVVH010000450.1:0-1788 GCA_036386615.1 Ardenticatenaceae bacterium | reverse complement strand
ACGTTGGCTCCCCAGTTGCAGGCGGCTTTCAGGAGTGACTACCCGCCAGAGCTGTTGTTGATAACGGATATGCTTGACGTGACAACGCTGCTGGCGCTGGCGCGAGACGTGGCGAACCGTGTGCCCGTCGCCTTCTATTTCCATGAGAACCAGTTGACCTACCCTCCACCGCCGGGCACGAAGCGCGACCTGCACTACGGCTGGATTAACTATGCCTCGTCGCTGGCGAGTGACCGCGTTTTTTTCAACTCGCGGTATCACCTTGAGGAGTGGTACGACGAGTTGCCGCGCCTGCTCAAGCACTTTCCCGACTTCAACAACCTGGAAACGACAGCAGCGCTACGCGACAGGAGCGAGGTGTTGTATCCAGGCGTCCATCTCTCGACGCTGGATGAGCATGCGGAGTACGCGGGACTGCCACCGCGCGGGACGCCGGGCGAGCCGCCCCTGATTCTGTGGAACCATCGCTGGGAGTTCGACAAGGGGCCTGAGGAGTTCTTCAGGCTGGTGGCGCGGTTGGACGAGATTGGGCTGCCCTTCCGCCTCGCCATCGCGGGTGAGAGCTTCCGCAAGGAGCCGACGGAGTTTCTTGAGGCGCGGGAGCGCTTCGGGGGGCGCATCGTCCACTTCGGCTACGCCAGCGATGAGCAGTACCGGGCGCTGCTCCAGCGGAGCGATATTGTCATCTCTACTGCTATCCACGAGTTCTTCGGCATCGCCACTGTGGAGGCGCTGTACGCGGGCTGCTGCCCCCTGCTGCCGATGCGCCTCGCGTACCCCGAACTGGTTCCGCCGGAGTTACACGGCGAGTTTCTCTATCGAGGCTTTGAGGAGGCTGTGGAACGGCTGGGACGCTGGCTGACGGAGGGGGTGCCGGAGGGAGAGGCGCTACGGAGCCACGCGGCGCGGTTCGCGTGGCGGCGAATGGCCGGGGAATACGACACGGTTTTCGAGAAGATGATAGAGGAGGCGACTACTCGTCCCGGATGAGTTGGCGGGCGAGGTCGGCGTGCTCGGCGCGGACGAGAACCTTAACGTCACTCAATGGGCCAGCGAAGAGGCCGTAGATCTGCCCGGCGGTCTCGCCTTGAAGGAGGACGGGGATGTCGTTGCTTTCGAGGAGGCCGCGAATCACCTCGGCCTCCATCTGGTTTCCGGCTGAGTATACCGTCTCTAAGGCGAGTTCTTCGTCCATTGTTGTCCCTGTGCTTTCATTGTCACGGCCCAACTAGCGCCTGCGCGCGAGGATTCCTCCGAGCACGACGAGCAGGCCAGCGCCCGCCAACAGAACGAGTGTCGTGCCACCTGGAGAGTTGTTCTCTTCGGGAAGCTCAAGGGGGGTGATGGCGGTGGGAAGGGGTGCGGAGGTGGCTGTTCCTGGGGCGGTAGGCTCGATGGTTCGGCTGGCTTCCGGTTCGGGGGTCTCGTCCGCGCCGCGCGTGGTGGTGGCCCGCGTCCGCGTGGTGGCGGTGGGGGAGGTCTCTCCGCCCGGCGTGGCGGTGGTCGCGGTGGTCGCGGTCGCGCTCTCCGTCGGCGTCGCCACGAGGGCGGTCTCGGACGACGCTACGACCGCCGTAGCTATCAACTCGAAAGCGCCGGGCAACAGGTCTGCGGGAGAGGAGAGAGTCGCCGTCGCGGTAGGGGCCTGGGCGAAAGCTTGAGGCACGAGAGCAGGGCGATACAGCCCGACGGCCAGGACAGCCAGCAGCAGAAGCGGTACGATGACTCGTCGCATGGTTCTCCTCGTGGAGTAGCAGGTTCCAGGTGGGCGGGAAGGGCGCAGCCAGT
>DASVVH010000449.1:0-3719 GCA_036386615.1 Ardenticatenaceae bacterium | reverse complement strand
CTGGCTCTGGATGATGGACATGGTTCTCCCCTATTACGTGCCGCGTGGGCACAAGACTCTGCACCCAACTATACCGTTCTCAGCCGTGAACGGCAACCGAAGAACGTGGCTTGCCGTTACCCAATTAAAAGTAGGCACGCTTATCACCCTCAAAAGCGAGCACGTTCCCCACATGTCATGCTGAACGAAGTGAAGCATCCACCCAGGATGCTCCAATGAACTACCTGCCGCCCATGCTCAACCACTTCGTTCCGCACCTCCCAACTTGACCTACACCAAACTGGGTAACTGCAAGAGAATGTGGCGCAGCGATACCCGCCACACCTCACGAAAAGTTGCATGGAAATTGCTACGCACTACCATTACCTTAGCATACCCAACTGTACATACGCGAGACGATATGGCTATCAGTGTATTCGACCTATTCAAGATTGGAATCGGCCCTTCCAGTTCTCACACGGTTGGCCCCATGCGGGCGGCGCGGCAGTTCGCCCTGCTGCTGGAACAACACGGTCTCCTCGACCGGACAACCCGCGTGAGCATAGAACTTTACGGCTCGCTGGGTGCCACCGGAAAAGGGCACGGCACCGACACGGCGGTGCTGCTGGGTCTGGAAGGCGAGCAGCCCGACCAGATTGACCCCGCCATCGTGGAGGAGCGACTGACGCGCATTCGTGCCGGGAAGAGCATCCGCCTGCTCGGCACGCGCGAGATTCCGTTTGACGAGAAGCCGGACCTGCTGTTCCGGCGGCGCTCGCTTGCTTACCACCCGAACGGCATGACGTTTACAGCGTATGACCACGAGGGCCAGGAGAGCCTCCAGAAGACATACTACTCGGTGGGTGGCGGCTTCGTGGTGGAGGAGGGCGAGGCGTCGAACGGGCACCAGCAGCCGGACGAGGCGCGCCTGCCTTATCCCTTCGAGAGCGGCGAGGAGCTACTGGCCCTCTGCCGGACTCACCGCCTCTCCATCAGCCAACTGATGCTGGAAAACGAGAAGGCGTGGCGCACGGAAGCCGAGATTCGCGCGGGCCTGCTCAACATCTGGAGGGTGATGCAGGAGTGCGTGCGGCGCGGCATCGAAACCGAGGGCGTTCTGCCCGGCATCCTGAACGTGAGGCGGCGGGCACCCGCCCTCTTCCGCCAGCTAACCAGCGGCCCCGGCGACCCCTTTCAAGACCCCCTCACCATTATGGACTGGGTGAACCTGTTCGCGATGGCGGTGAACGAGGAGAACGCCGCCGGAGGCCGCGTCGTCACGGCTCCCACGAATGGAGCCGCCGGAATCATCCCCGCCGTGCTGCATTACTGGACGCGCTTCTGCGCCGGGCCGGACGTTGAACGGCAGGCTGACGGAGCGGTGCGCTTCCTCCTGACGGCGGGTGCCATTGGGATTCTCTACAAGAAGAACGCCTCCATTTCGGGGGCGGACGTGGGCTGCCAGGGCGAGGTGGGCGTGGCCTGCTCGATGGCGGCGGGCGGTCTGGCCGAAGTGCTCGGCGGCACGCCGGAACAGGTCGAGAATGCCGCCGAGATTGGCATGGAGCACAACCTGGGCCTCACCTGCGACCCGGTTGGCGGGCTGGTGCAGATTCCGTGCATCGAGCGGAACGCGATGGGTTCCATGAAAGCCATCAACGCGGCGCGGATGGCGCTGCACGGGACGGGCGAGCACTACGTCTCGCTGGACAAGGTTATCAAGACGATGCGCGAGACGGGCGCGGACATGAAGAGCAAGTACAAGGAAACCTCGCGCGGCGGTCTGGCGGTGAACGTCATCGCGTGCTAGCTGACGACGGACGACCAACGACCGACGACCGCTTACGGATTACGGCATAACGCATAGGCGCAAAGGGTTGTTTAGGGAACGGCAGGAGGCGGGCAGGGGATGGCTTTCCCCTGCCCGCCTCTTTGTTTGTCACGCGGGCTGGGACAGGAGGGTGTCAACCTCGGCTAGCTCGGCGTCGGTGAGATGCCACGCGGCGGCGGAGACGTTGGACTGCACCTGTTGCGGCGAGGTCGCGCCCGCGATGACGGAGGCGACGGAGCGCCACCGGAGTAGCCAGGAGAAGGCGAGTTCCAGAATGGTGTGCCCCCGCGACTCCGCGAACTGGTTGAGGGCTTCGGCCTGCGCCAGGTTCTCCTCGGTCAGCCAACGGCTGGAGGGGCCACCTGTCGTGAGGCGGGTTCCCTCCGGCAGGGCCTGGTCCTGACGGTATTTGCCCGTGAGCAGGCCACTGGCGAGCGGGAAATAGGGAAGGAAGGCGACGCCCGCCTGCTCGCAGTAGGGCAGAACCTCGCGCTCAGGCTCGCGCTTGAGCAGGCTGTACTCGTTCTGGACGCTGGCGAACCGCGCCGCGCCGCCGCGTGTCGCGGCCTCGGCCTCGCGAAGCTGCTCTGCGGAGAAGTTGGAGCAGCCAATCTCCAGAACCTTGCCCGCCTGCACAAGCTCATCCAGCGCGCCCAGGGTCTCGGCGATGGGCACGTCTGGGTCGGGTACGTGTAGCTGATAGAGGTCAATGTAGTCTGTGCCGAGGCGGCGCAGGCTGGCCTCGACGGCCTGCCGGATGTAGTCGGCGCTCGCGCCGTGCCCCTGGCCCTCCATCTTGTTGCCGAACTTGGTGGCAATCACCACTTCCTCGCGGCGGCTGCCGAGGGCGCGGGCAAGATACTCCTCACTCTGACCGTCGCCGTAGACATCGGCGGTGTCGAAGAAGTTGATGCCCGCGTCGAGCGCGGCGTTGACCACTGTCGCCGTGCGGTCGGCGTCGAGGCGGCGTCCGAAGTTATTGCAGCCCAGCCCGACGACTGAGACCTCCAGCGCTCCGATTCTGCGTCGTTCCATGATAGCGATTGCTCCTATTGTCGTTGTCTTTCTGGCCTGCCGGATTTCCCCTGCATTCCGCGTGCCGCCGAGCACTCACTTACGCTGGAACCTGGGGCCTGACGGGTGATTTACAGAGAAGAAAAGGGTGCTCCGGGCGCAAACCCCCACATTCCCCCACATTTGAAAATTTTTTAGGAGTTAGGCGTACGACTCTTCACGAGGTTAGCATACAGAATAGTACGCAGTGGTAGGTTGCGTACCAGCTAGCCACATCCATGTCATCCTGAACGAAGTGAATCTGCGAAGCGACCTTAAGGAGATCCACCCAGCAACACCCACCTCGCTGGGCGTTGGCACGCTGCTCCCCCGCTCCATCACCTCCATGAACCTTGTACGCTAACCTTGTGTACTCGTACAGTTACGCAGTTGGAACAAGCCGGGAGCGCGGCGGGTGCCCTTTGGGCGGTGCCCGCTCCGTTGCTCCGCGCCGCTAACTCTGTAAAGCGCTCCCTTTCAACTGGTAGTGGTGGGCGGTTTTCAGCCATTGGTCGTTGCCTCTGCCCTCAACTGCGTCACTCCTAAGATATTCGGTAGGGCTGTATCAAATTCACAAACCTTATCAGTCACCTAACATTTAATTAGCAGATACTTACCACTATACTGGCCGCTTATCGCTCACCAGTACTGGCCGTTACTGGCCTATACTGGCCTCTGTGTGTCCAGCCCCCTTCTCGCTCCCTCTCCTCCTGCCCCTCTCCCACTTTGACACAGCCCTGATTCAGCAATCAGTTAAAGCATGGACAAATCGAGGCGCGCGGCACACGGGCCGCACGCCGTTCCGTTCGTCCTTCGTCTTTCGTCCTTCGTCTCTTGATTGTCCAACCTCTAAAGC
>DASVVH010000448.1:0-4031 GCA_036386615.1 Ardenticatenaceae bacterium | reverse complement strand
TGCCGCCTACTGCTACATTCGCACGCGCAGGTGAATCACATCCGGCTTCGATTGCACGACTTCAAGTACGTCACCTAGCTCCTGGCGCAGCAGTGCCTCCAACGCAACGTCCTCGTCGTGCTGGACGTACAGCAGCAGCGTCGTCTGCTCGTAGAGCAGCAAGTCCACGTCGCGGATGGTGGGGCTTTGCTCCAGGCGGTCAATCAGGTCCGATGCCAGCGTGAAGCGCGTCACGCCCTCGATGACAAGGCGGCGCGGGTTTTCCGCCGCTTCGGCAGCCGCCTCCGGCTCCGGCGCGAACTCCTCCTGCGCGTCAAAACCTGCTACTGGCGCGCCACTCTCATCCTCGGCGACGGCGGGTTCCTCGTAGGGGAACTCTTCAAAGGTGAACGTGCTCGCATCCGCGCCCGCGTCGCCATAGGTCGGACCTTCCTCGTCATCATCGGTTTCAAAGGAGGGGGCAAAAAGCTCGTCGGCAAGGCTCGGTTCCCCGGTCTGGTCCTCTTCGGCGAAGTCCTGGTCGTAGTCATCCAACTGGTCCAGGTCGTAGGAGGATTCCGGCTCCTCGTCCTCAAAGGCGGGCGCGAGAAGCCCATCGGCGGGTGCCCTCTCCTCCAGGTTCTCATCGAACTCGAAGAGCGGAGCTAGCTCCTCGTCCGTAGCGGTGGGGTAGGCGTCGTAGTCATCTACCGAGAGCGAGGCATCTTCGTCTTCCTCGTCTGTCGCCACGTCGCCGTAACGCGCCTCGCCGTAGTCCACGTCATCGCCCGCTTCCTCGTCAGTGGAGGACTCTTCGTCATCAATGGTGTCCTCTACCTCGGTTATGGACTCAGCCGTTCCGACGTAGATTCCGGTTACACCTTCGGCACCAAGGGCATCATCCTGCTCCCCATATGACCCTGCCGTTACGTCGTAGGTCTCTTGCGGGAGCTGTGCCGCAGGTTGTGACTGTGCAGTCTGTGGCTCGGCTGGTGCTTGCGCGGCACGCGGTTCATCCTGCCACTGGGTCCCAGCTTCGGATTGATAGGCCGAGACTCCAGCCAGTCCCTGAAGTGCCTGTTGCAGTTCGGCCAACCGCATGCTGAGTTGGCGCGTCTGGGCAAAGACGCGGTTGCGCTCGGCGTAAGCCTCACGCAGCATCTGGTCGCGCTCCTCCTGCGCCATTCGCATCTGCTCTTCCATCGCGTTGAGCGCGCGCTGGCGTAGCTGGGCCAACTCATCTTCCTGCTGCTGGCGCTGCCGGGCAAGCGATTCGCGCTCATCATCGCGCTGGCGCGTCAGTTCGTCTTCCTGGTCCCGGCGCTGCCGGGCAAGCTCATCGCGCTGCCGCGCAAGGTCTTCTTCCTCCTGCTGGCGGGCGTGAGCGAGCGTCTCCTCCTGCTGTTGCCGGGCGCGGGCAAGTTCCATTTCGTGCTGCTGTTGCGCCCCGCGCAGACGCTCCATGTGCCCCTGATAGTCCTGATCCATCTGCGCCCGAAGCTCATCCATCTCGCGCCGCATGCCCTCGACCTGGGCCTCGACCTGCGCCTGTTCGCGGCGGTAGCGCTCGACAAGTTGGTTCGTCTCCTCCTCCATGCGGACGGTGAATTCCGAGGCCAGTTGGAGGAGATCGGTCACGGTGCCCTGGACGTGCCGTCCGAGGTCCTGGTAGAGGGTGAGCCGCCGGGTAGCCCACTGCCTGAATACTGGCTCTCCGTCCAGGCCGTAGTCGGTCCCAGCCCTCTCCATGGGATTTTTGTCAGTCTGCATGTAGGTCAATCTCCTTCTTGTTTCGGATTTTGCACGACATTCCGCATGTTCCTGTTGGGGCGGCGTGGAGAAACCACCTCAAGTGGTAATCGCTCATAAAAGGAAGGAAGTGGCTAAGGATAAGCAAGCTTCGGGCCTATTTTCCAGCTTAATTTGATATAGTGCAACTTTCCTGAATCGTTAGTAGCGACCTCTGGTGCTCGTCAGGCCGACGTAGACGCCCGCGACGAAGCACAGGGCGGCAAGGCCAGCACTCAGCAACATTAACGCTGTCAGGGATGGGGGTGGTGCTTGCCCCGTCCTGGGCACGGTGTTCGGCGTGGGAGCCGGAGTCAGGGTGGGGCGGCTCAAGGTTGGTGTGCCGCGCAGAGTCCGCGTCGGTGAGGCCGTTGCTGCCGCCTGCGTGGCGGTGAGGGAAGGTGCCGCCGTGCGGCTGACCGTCGGGGTCGAACTCCGGGTGGTGGCCGTCGCCTGCCGGGTCTGGGTTGCTCGCGGGGTTGCCGTCGCCTGCCTGACGGTGGTTGTCAAGGTCACTCGGATGGTCTCGATAGGCTCTACTGTCAATGGGCGCTGGGTCGGGTCGAGGGTGGGGCGCGGCGGTGGCCCGCCTTGAGCAAGTGCCGCTCTCCCGGAAGGCAGGAAGAAGAGGCCCAGCACCAGCAGGGCTAGACACAGCCAGAGCACACGCCATTGAATCATCGAGTAATCTTAACGTAGAAGGTTAGAGAATACAACCCTGTCATGGGACAATTGAAGGTGGACGAGCGGCAACCGCCAGTGGTTTTAACAGCCTGACGTATGGACGACTATCTCACGCCTTGCATTCCGCACGGGCTGGTCTCTAGCGGGAGACGAAGAGTTCGAAAGGCCCGGCCAGATTATTGGCTTCATCCTGCTCGGCGACGGCACCGGAGGGCGAGACGCCGTAGGAATCTACGTAGACGAAGAGTTCGACAGGCCCCTCTTCGATGAAGCGGAGCAGATTGGAACGCGAGGCGTCAGCATCCAGGGAGTCCAGAACCACCTCCTCACCCACGTCGAGGCCCTCGACGAACCAGGTGGCACCGTATTCGGCGATGTCGGGCCAAGCCTGATTGGCGGCGGGCGTGCCTTCGGGCGAAACGTAGAGGTCTACCCAGAAGTCGCTGGTGGCGGGGACGGTGCCGACGTTCTCCACCAGCACTCTGACGTTTACAATGTCGTTGACGGTCGGCTCGGCGGGCGTTACCTCTATTATCTGAGCGACGAGGTTCGGGCCCGGGTCGCCCTGACTTTCCACCTCAGGCGCGATGAGGGCCGTCTCGGTTGCAGCCACATCGTTCTGCACAGGCTCATTGGTTGGTCGCACGGCGGCACCCGGCTCATCCCTCAATTGCAGGGCGTCGCTCTGCCGGATAGCCCAGACGAGGAAGAGGGCTACTGCCACCAGGAGCGCACTCTGCCAGACGACTGGCGGAACCTCCCGGCGCTTCGGCTGGACTTTTTTGCGCCGCCGGACTCTGGGCGTCTCGTCGGCTGGAGTCGCTTCTACGGCAGGGGTGACTCGCGGTTTTGGCCGGGGCGGCGGGGCGGGAGTGACCTCAGGTAGTGGGACGAACGTGGTTTCCCCGGAAGGCGCGCGGTCCTGTACGGGAGCGGTGGGCGCGGGGGTCTCCTCGGTAGCGAGGACGGGTGGTGACTCAGTAAGTAGCGTCTCCGGTGGAAGTACAGGTATCTCTTCGACTATCTCATCTTCTACCGCCGCAGGGAGCGGTGCCTCCTCGACCACGAGGGGTTCTTCGGGGAGGAGGCGACGCCGCAGGAGCGCTTCGAGGGCTTGAGGGGTGTGGTAGACCTGCTCGGCGCTCTCGAAGCCGTCGGCGGGGAGAGCGCGGTCCTCCTCCAGAAGAAGGAGGGCGGGCTGCTGGGGCAAGGCGCGAAAGCCCCGGAGGATGGCGGTGTAGCCCATCGCGAGGTTGTAAGCCAGGATGTCGGCCTGTTGCGCGGAGAGGTTCTCGACGACGTTGCGATCCGCCTCAAGGACCATGACGTGATAGCCAGCCCGCTCGATGGCAAGGCCGAAGCTTCGCAACTGGGGGCGGGTTGCTCCGACAACAACGACGATTGGCAGAGAAGGAGGTGCTACGCTCCGGCTCGCATCGGTCATGAATCTGGCCTTATCATATTAAAGGGGGGCAGACGTTAAGATTCAATTATGCATCTTACAGTAAGAGAGGCAACAAGGCAATCCGCCCCCAGGTAGAGTAAAAGGAGATGCGGCGCGGGAAGACGATGGACGAAGG
>DASVVH010000447.1:0-12265 GCA_036386615.1 Ardenticatenaceae bacterium | reverse complement strand
CGTCCGCTCCACACGCGGATCATTCAGCTCCGCAAAGTGCTCCAAGATGCTCGCTGTCGGATTCGGGCTCATGGCGGCTCTCCTTGTTCAACTTTGGGCCTCTATCCTATCGTCCCTTCAATTTTGATGCGATTGCCCTGGAGTTTTCTAGGCATTTATATACTTGACGCACCACATCAGGGAGGCTCTATGCCTATTTATCTCGGTGTAGTGCGTCAAGTATATAAATGCAAATCCTAAAGGAGGGGGCTTCTCTCGGCTCTCGCGTTGGCTGTCTGTTGTTGGGCCAGGTCAGCCCCCTACTGCTGGTTGTGGCAACCACTCATTCCTCGACGCGGGCGAGACCTTGACGGAATGCCCGTCCAGCCGGGCGAGGGTCGCGGCGGCGGCGCGGTTGCCGCTTCTCACGGCCCCCTCCATCGAGTCGTAGAACTGCTGCCGCGTGTAGCCGCCCGCGAGGGAGAGATTCGGGATGGGGCTGGCCTGCGTCGGGCGCAGCGCGTCCAGCCCCGGCTTCGGCCAGTAGACGCTCTGCGGGATGCGGACGATGCTGAACTTCGTAATCTTCGCGCCCGGTGCCGTCGCGGGGAAGGTGCTGCACACGTCCGCCCAGACGCGCTCCCGTATCTCCTCGTCGCTCAGGTGCATCAGCCCGCGCGCGGGGGCCACCACGAACTGGAAGCGGCTCCTGCCCCCGTCGTAGTAGTGAGGCGTCGTGTTCCCCATGTCCGCATAGACGGGGATGATGCCGTCGGGGTTGAAGAGAACGTTGTCCATGTGCGAGACCTGACGGTCCAGCCACAGCTTCACGGAGATGACGGGTACTCCCTCGAACTGTTGCAGGTTGCGGAAGTAGGGCTCGTTCAGCCACTCGCGCGGGACCAACTCGTTAAGCTTGTGGATGGGCAGCGCGAAGATGAACTCGTCGCCGCGCACCATCTCGCCGTCCCGCAACTCCACCGTCGCGACGCGCCGCCCCGGCCCCGTGTGAACCCGCGTCACCCGCGCGCCGGACCGCACGGTGCCGCCGCGCCGTTCCAGGTGCCGGACGAGGGGCCGCGTGAACTGCTCCTCCGGTGAACCGTTCAAAAAGCCCATGCGGCTGGCGTGGTTCTGCCGGAGGAACAGCCCCGCCACGTCCAGCACGACGCGCGCGGAAATCTCCTCCGGCGGCAGGAACTTCAGCGCCAGCGTCATCGGCAGGAACATCTTGGAGAGCATCCGGTCGGCGATGCCCCAGTTGCGGTGCCACTGCTGGTATGAAAGCTCGTCGCACCGCGCGAAGTAGTCCTCGCTGCCGAAGAGGATGGGCAGCAGTGCCTTGGTCAGCGTCAGCTTCTCCGGCCAGGTGAAATAGTGGTTCTTGAAGACGGCGGGCAGCAGGTGCATCGGCGACGGCGCGTTCATCGTGCGGAACTCGAAGCGCTCGCCCTGCGCCAGTGTGTAGGTCAGGACGTGCTCCTTCCACAGGATGTTCTCGTAGGTGCCCAACTCCCGCATCAGGTCGTAGATTTCCTGGTACGCCCCGAAGAAGACGTGCAGCCCGCTCTCAATCCAGTCGCCCTGCTCGTTCTTCCAGGAGGACCACTTGCCCCCCAGCACCTCCCGCTTTTCCAGCACGACCACCTCGTGCCCTGCATCCGCGACGCGCTTCGCGGCGGTCAGCCCCGCGAAGCCGCCGCCAACGATCACCACTCGCTTGCGTTCCATCTATCAATCCTCTACTCGATACAAGATTTCTCCAATTCTACCTCTGCGGCTTGATTCCGACAGTGATTTGCGACATCCTTACAGCCGCTTGCAGCCGCTATCAGGGTCCGCTACACTGCCCATGATTGAATTCGCGTAGGAGGGATCGAAGGATGCAGGTCTTCCTGGAAACCGAACGGCTGCTGCTGCGCCGCTTCACCGAGGCCGATGTGGATAACCTCTTTGAACTCGACAGCGACCCCGCCGTCATGCACTACATTACTGGCGGCAGAACGACGCCCCGCGACGAGATCGAAAACTACTTCCTGCCCCCCTTCCTCAGATACTACGAGGGCTACGGCATCTGGGCGGCCATCGAAAAGTCCACCGGGGAGTTCCTGGGCTGGTTCAGCTTCCGCCCACCGGAAGGCAGCAGCCCCGACGTAGCCGAGCTTGGCTACCGCCTGCGTCAATCAGCCTGGGGCAAAGGCTACGGCACCGAAGGCTCGCGCGCACTCATCCGCAAAGGCTTTACCGAGCATGACGTGCAGCGCGTGGTAGCGTTCGCGGTTGAGAGCAATGCCGCCTCCCGCCGAGTGATGGAGAAGGCGGGGCTGCTGCATGTGCGGACCTTCTACCAACCCTGGCCTGACCTCATTGACGGCATAGAGCAGGACGATGTGGAGTATGCTCTGACCAAAGCCGACTGGGAGCAGCAGGAAGCGGCCCGGCTCCCATAGCGCCTCCAACTCGCGGCCTCAGACATCCTCCCGTCTCCACAGCGCCTATTTATGGGTGCTTTTTCATGCCACCTCCTTCCTCATCATTGATGGCATGAGTATTGCAGTACTCAAATTTCCAATTATTCCTGCTTTTGGACGCTAGTAGAGGATATGATGCAGCTAACAACACCGCTCCATACTGACGACCTTTGGACAGGCCCGGCAGCCCTTGACGGCTTGCTGGCAAAGATGCTGGACCTCAAAGCCCTGCGGATTGCGCGGCAGACAGGCGCGCCTGTTGAGGAGGTGCGGCGTGCCATGTATACTGGCTGGGAAAAGAGGATGCGCGCCTTTGCGAGTGAGCGCCGCGTGCGCCATTCTGACTGAGCCATCCGTCGCTTCTCCCTTCCCTCTTACTTTCAATCCGCCGCCCAGGTGAATAGCCTGACGCAAACAGAGCGCTCCTTTATGGGAGCGCTTTTGCGTTCTCTCCCTGGTCTCCTAAACTAGAGTGAAGCCTACGCGTGAGCAGCGAAATAAGTCAGTGCTAGAGGGAGCAGGGAAATAACGTGCGGCGTCTGGTCTATCTTCTTGTCTTCATCCTCTCATTGGCCGCCTGTAACCAGCCTCAGGTGCAGCTCGCCGCCACCGCCACGCCTTTGGCGCTGGTAGCCATCTCTTCTCCTCTCGCAACAAAAACCGCGCTTCTTCTGCCCACCGCCACCCAAACGGCACTGCCCCCGACGGCAACGCGGGAGCCGACGCGCACCGCCTCGCCCTCGCCAACCCGAACGGTGACGCCGCTTCCAACCGCTACCGCGACTCCATCTCCCACCGAGACGCCGCTTCCTTCCCCGACAGCGACCCTGCCACCGCCAACCGAGACACCCCTGCCTCCCTCACCCGTTCCGCCCACAGCAACCGTCGTGGTGGCGGCGGGGCAGGCTTGCGCGCGCCCTGTCAACGATTATGACCGCGTAACCATCGGGAGGCACACCGTCTCCGCCCGCACGGCAGGGATGCTGGACAACGCGCAGGCCCTCTACGGTGGGCGTGGCTCCATGCGCCTGCTCATTCAAGGCTCCTACGCGCCGGGCCTGGGCGCGAGCTTCGGCACTCACGACGGCGGCGGCGCGGTGGACATCTGGGCCGTATACCCCAACAATACCGACCAATTGCTGACCGACATCCCGCAGATGGTGACGGCGCTCCGGCAGGCGGGTTTCGCCGCGTGGTACCGCCCAGCCAACATGCTCTATCAGGGGATGTTCCCGCACATTCACGCCATAGCCGTCGGCGATGCCGAGTTGTCGGAGGCGGCGCGGGCACAACTTACGGGCGAACACGGCTATTTCCGGGGCCGTAACGGCCTGCCCGAAGTGGAATTCGCCGGGCCGGACCCTCACGGTGGCCCCATCCTCTGCGACTGGATGCGCGAGATGGGTTACCAGACTAGCTCATCCCAGACAGCACCGACAGCAGCCTGCCAGCCGCCCATTAACGACTACACTCGCGTCACCGTCAACGGCCACACCCTGAACCGCCGCACGCACGTCATGCTCCAGACCGCGCAGGCGCTCTACGGCGGGCCGGGGAACCTCCTGACCGTTACGCAGGGTTCGTACAACCCCGGCACTTCCGCCAGCTTCGGCACGCACGACGGCGGCGGCGCGGTGGACATCTCGATTCGCCACCCCAGTACGGGCGCGCTCCTCGTGGATGGCACGGAGGCAATGGTGCGCGCCCTCCGGCAGGCGGGCTTCGCCGCGTGGTACCGCGCGCCCGGCGACCTCGGCCCCGACTCCGCGCCCCACCTTCACGCTGTTGCCATCGGCGACGCGGAACTCTCCGAGGCCGGGCAGGCGCAACTTACGGGCGAGCAGGGCTACTTTCGGGGGCGCAACGGCCTCCCCCAGCCGGAGTACGCCGCGCCCGACCGTCACGGCGGCCCCATCCTCTGCCCCTGGATGGAGGAGCTAGGCTACGCGGACTTACGGTAGGCGGACGGTAGACAAGAGCGACAAAGACATTCGCGAAACGCACTCTCCAGTTTCTGAAGAACAACAATGATTTTCTTGCATTCTATACGTTGTGCCGTAGCATTACTTTAGAATAATTAAGGCCATGCTTTGATATTGTTCAAAATAGAGGCTTGACAGGCGAGGCGAAATTGAGTATAGTGGCCCTGCAATAGAGGCTGCTGTGCCTTGCCCTGCAACTTCTAACGAACAAGCCAGGCATAGCGCCCACTGGTAGGGGCACGGCATGCCGTGCCCCTACCAGTGGCAAAACGCGATTCCCGAAGTCGAATGTCAAATCTCATTAGAAGGCGGCGTATTGTCGCCTCCTCTTTGTGCGCTTCATCTTTCCAGAGGTACTCGTGACTTCATCATCCGCCGTGCATGTGGACGGCCTCCGCAAATCCTACACCGTCCCTGAGCGAGACCCTGGGCTGCGCGCTGCTCTCAAGAGCCTCGTGCGCCGCAAGACGCGCGAGGTCAAGGCTGTAGACGGTATCAGCTTCGACCTTGAGCCGGGCGAGGTCGTCGGCTTTCTGGGGCCGAACGGCGCGGGCAAGACGACCACGCTCAAGATGCTCTCCGGCCTGCTCTACCCCACGAGCGGCGATGTGCGCGTGCTCGGCCATGTCCCGGAGCAGCGCGAGAAAGCCTTCCTGAAGCAAATCGCCCTCATCATGGGCAACCGCAACCAACTCCAGTGGGACATTCCCGCCCTCGATTCCTTCGAGTTGAACCGCGCCATCTACCGCATTCCCCTGGCCGAGTTCCGCGAGACCCGCGATGAACTCATCGAGTTGCTGGACCTGAGCGAGTTGGTCCACAAACCCGTGCGAAACCTCTCGCTGGGCGAGCGAATGAAGATGGAAGTCGTCGGCTCGCTGCTCCACCGCCCCAGAGTGCTCTTTCTGGACGAGCCGACCATCGGCCTCGACGTGACGATGCAGAAGCGCATTCGCGGCTTCATCGCTGAGTACAACCGCCGCTACGAGGCGTCCGTGCTCCTCACGAGCCACTACATGGCCGACGTGGAGGCGCTCTGCCGCCGCGTCATCGTCATCCATCACGGCAAGATTCTCTTCGATGGCGACCTGAGCGCCCTGAGCGGCCAGTTCGCCGCCTACAAGACCATCGGCGTCACCCTGGAGGATGGCCTGACCGACCTCAGCGCCTACGGCGAGGTCTTCAGCCAGGAGGCGGGAAGGATCACGCTCCGCGTGCCCAAAGCTGAAACCTCCCGCGTGACCGCAAGGCTGCTGAGTGACCATTCCATTACGGACCTCACCATCGAAGACCCACCCATCGAGGATGTCATCGAGCGCGTCTTCGCGCAGGAGCTGGTCGCATGAGAGCCATGCTCGAATTCTACTGGATGAGCATGAAGACGGAGATGCTCTCGCAGTTCCAGTATCGCGCCTCCAACTACTTCTACATGATTGGCATGATTGTCGAGCCAGTCATCTATCTCGTCGTCTGGTCCACCATCGCGCGCAACTCGCCCGACGGGACCGTGCAGGGCATCGCGCCGGGCGAGTTCGCCGCCTACTACATCGTCTGGACGCTCGTTCGCAACATGAACATCGTCTTCACCCCCTACGGCTGGGAACACCGCATCCAGCGCGGCGTGCTTTCCGGGCTGCTCCTCCGTCCCATCCATCCGATTCACTACGACCTCGCCGCCTTCGCCGGGTGGAAGGTCGTCGTCATCATCCTCTGGCTGCCGCTCGCCGCCTTCCTGACACTCGTCTTCCGTCCCACCCTCAACCCGACGCTGATGGAGGTCGGGGCCTTCTTCCTGGCGATATGGGGAGCCTACCTGATACGCTCCATGTTCCAGTCAGTGCTCGGCATGATTACCTTCTGGACGACCCGCGTCGCCGCCCTCTTCGAGCTATACTTCGCCGCCGAGCTTCTGCTTTCGGGCCGCCTGGTGCCCATGACCCTCATGCCCGAATGGGTGCAGCGCGTGGCGAGCTACCTACCCTTCCAGTGGACCTTTTTCTTCCCGATACAATCGCTCGTCGGCGACCTCACGCCCCAGCAGCTATTGATGGGCCTCGCCACGCAGGCATTCTGGGTTCTCGTGGGCGCGCTCATCCTCAAGGTCTCCTGGCGCTACGCCATCCGCCACTACTCGGCAGTTGGAAACTGAGTATAGGAAGCAATGGGAATTACGTAGTTGAGCAACGCCGGGAGAGCGGGCGTCTCGCCCGCTCCGTTGTCGTAAAGTCGTTAGCGGTCGTCGGTCGTCGCCCAAAGCCAATTGCCAACTTCTACAAGGGAAAGACCATGAACGGCTTCCGCGTAATGTGGATTTACTTCCGGGTCGGCGCGATGAACGAGATGCAGTATCGCGTCAACTTCTTCCTGCAACTCCTGCAATCAACCATCGCTATCGGCACGGGCCTTATCGCCCTCACGCTCGTCTACAGCTACACCGACGAGTTGGGCGGCTGGTCCTCCCCCGAACTGCTGGCGGTGCTGGGCGTCTACACCCTCATGGGCGGCGTCATCAAAGCATTCATCCAGCCGAACATGGAGCGTATCATGGGCGATGTGCAGGAAGGCACGCTCGACTTCGCCCTCACCAAACCCGAAGACTCGCAGCTAATCGTCAGCGTGCGCGAGATTCGCATCTGGCAGACCGTAGACATCCTTCTGGGCCTTATTCTTCTAAGCGTGGCCGTCTACCAGCTTCAGATGGGGCTGGGCCTCGTCGAGGCTTTGGCCTTCGTCGCCTCCCTGCTGCTGGGCGGCATCATGATTTACAGCTTCTGGCTCATGCTCACCACCATCGCCTTCTGGGCCGTGCGAATTCACGAGATGGTCAACCTCTTCCAGGGCCTCTTCCAGGCGGGGCGCTTCCCCGTTGACATCTACCCCCTCTGGCTCGAAACCAGCCTCACCTTCCTCGTCCCCATCGCCTTCGCCATCACCGTCCCCGCCGAGGCGCTGACCGGGCGGCTCACACCCCAGACGCTGCTCGGCGCGCTGGCACTGGCATTGGTGCTTTTCACGCTGGCCCGCATCTTCTGGCGCAGGGGCCTCCGCCAGTATTCGGGGGCCTCCGCCTGAAGGTTGATTTTGACGCGGTGCCGCAGGCAACCAGAAATCTCCTCGTTGGCGTACCAGGCGGTCAACAAAGGTAATCATTTTCTGGCGTGTTCGTCCACCGTCCACCATCCCAAAGGAGCATCCGTGTGAACCTTGTCCGGCAGAAGAACCTGTCCCTGTTCGTCCTTCTCGCGCTCGCCCTCCTCACCGTCGAGAGTTGGATTGCCACCAGCGCCCACCTTGCCCAGAACCCCGATGTGCTCGCCTTTGCCGTCACGGTGGACCTCACCATCGGCATCCCCGCCCTCTACTACCTGCTCATCGTCCGGCTCAAGCGCGTGCCGCTTGTCACCGTCGCCCCCGTCTTCTTGCTCTCGCTGGTGGCGGCGCGCTTCATTCTGCCTGACTCCAACCACTTCTACCTCAACCAGATTGAGAGAGTTGTCCCCCTCATCGAGCTTGCCGCCCTCCTGTACCTCGCCTCCAGAGTGCGGACCATCGCCCGCTACTATCCCCAGGCGCGGCGCGAGACCCCCTACTTCCTCGACGCGCTCGAAACCAGCATGCGGCGGGCGCTGGGCGACTTTCCGGCGGTGCCCATCGCGGCGGCGGAACTCTCGATGCTCTACTACGGCACCATCGGCTGGTTCAAGGAGTATCGCGGCGCGGGCAGCGAAGAGAATGCTTACTCCTGTCACCGCAAGAGTGGGTACGGCATCATCCTGGCCGTCATCGCCTTCACCCTCGTCCTCGAAACCGTTGCCGTGCATCTCCTCGTCCAACACTGGAGCGACGCCCTGGCCTGGGTGCTGACCGTCCTCAGCCTCTACTCGCTTCTCTGGCTGCTCGCAGACTATCACGCCATCCGCCTGCAACCCATTATCCTGACGGGCGATGTGCTGCACCTTCGCGCGGGCCTGCGCTGGCGTGCCGCCATCCCCCTCTCCCTCGTTGAGGAGGTGCGCCCCGTCACTCCCGCCGACCTCAAGGGCGACGATTACCTCAACCTCGCCATCTTCGGCGAGCCGCGCCTGCTCCTCCGCTTGAGCGAACCTATTACCGTCACTGGCCCGCTCGGCATCCAGAAGCGCGCCAGCCGCCTCGGCCTCACGGTGGACGACGAGAAGCAATTCAAGGAGGAGGTCGGTAGGACGATGGTCCTACCGGAGTAGGGACTACCGTCCATCAAGGTCCAATATGGCACGTATAGTGCTTTTAAGCTGGGAGATTCGCGTAGCATACGCGGATTTTCTGCTAGGGGCTTGAGAGGTGTGCCACCGTGAACGGACGCTATACATTCTATAACACGCTCATCGTAGCGTTTACGTTAATCGGTCTCTTCCTGATGTGGCGGCTCGGAGAGACCGTCGTCGTTCTGCTGGCCGCCATTATCTTTGCCTCGGCTATCCGCCCCATCATAGACCGCCTGGGCCAGTGGCGCATCCCGCGCGGATTGGCAATCCTGCTCGTCTTTCTGGTAGGCTTTGGTACCATCGGCGGGCTGCTGGCCGTTGCCCTTCCGCCGCTCTTCTCCGTCATCACCAACCTCGTCTCAGAGGGGAGTCTGTTGGCCCGTTTGGGAGGGCTTGCTCTCCCGGTGGCGCAGCGCCTGGGGTACGGCGAAGTGGCCGTTCAAGCGTTCGCGGAGCTTGTAAAGAGTCAGGAGCAAGTGTTCCTCCAAGCCCAGGTAATGGTTGTCGAGCAAGGCCCCCAGGTACTAGGGAACGCCGTCAAAGCATTGGGACAATTCGCGCTCGGCCTCGTAATGACTTTCTACTGGCTCACGGCCCGCGACAAGATTGTGAACCTTATGCTCGCCCTCACGCCCGTTCGCCACCGGGGCCGCGTGGAGACCATCACCGGCGATGTCGAGAAGACGATGGGTGACTGGTTGCGCGGCACGGGCATCCTGATGCTCTCCATCGGAGTCGCGGCTTTCGTGGGGCTGGTCGTTCTCCGCGTGCCGAACCCCCTGGCGCTGGCACTGATTGCTGGTCTCTTCGAGGCGATTCCGATGGTCGGGGCGGCGTTGGGCGCGCTGCCTGCCATCCTGATAGCCTTCACCGTCTCCCCCGTCACGGGCCTGCTGACCCTCCTTCTCTTCGCCTTCATCCAATTCGCGGAGAACAACGTCCTCGTGCCCCGCGTCATGGAGCATAGCGTCGGCCTGAACCCGCTCCTCGTCATTATTGCAGTAGTCGTGGGTGGGTCGCTCAACGGCATGGTTGGTGCCCTGCTCGCCATTCCGGTCGCGGGGTCACTCCAGGTCATCGTGCGGAACCTCCTCGTCGAGCCGATGATCGAGGAGGCGCGTCAGGCCCACGACGAGCGGGGCATAACCGTCTTCGACCTGGACGATGTGCCGGAGCAGCCCTCCGGCGAAATCCTCATCGCCCGCTCCTGACATCCTGCGAAAATTAAAAGGAGGTGGATAACTCATCCACCTCCTTTTGCTATCTCGCTGCCTGCGTCTAAAGTTTGCCGCGCGTGGGTGCCTGCTGCGCCATGAGGCGGTCATACGCGCCGTCCCACAGCCTCTCGCTTCGCGTCATCTTGTTGATGGTCACATCCTGAAACTGCGCCAGCAGGCGCGCGAAGAGCGGCGGCAGGTCGTTCCACTGCTCGTAGACCAGCGCCGTCGTCAGCAGCCGCTCCATCGGGCCGAGCCAATCCCAATCCTGCCGGAAACGGTCAGCCTTGATGTAGTAATCGCGCTTCTCCCATGCCTCCGCCGACTGGTTTACGCCTTCGCCAATCTCCCGCAGGGCGAAGACGATGAAGGCCGTGAGGTCTTTGCTCTCCTGGTCGAACCTTGGCTTCTCCATCAGCCGCCGCAGGCTCTCGGCGATGGAGCGGCGCAGGCGGTTACGCTGGGTGGTCGGGCTTCCTGCCGTATTGATAATGCGGCTCACAACAATCTCCTGATTAGCCGATAGAACAACCTTTCGCTGGCACCATTGTAGGCCAACTCGCGCAGGGGGTCAAGGTCGCATGGGCTACCGGAAGCCAGTAGAAGCCGCCTTAATCTTCTCGCAATACTCCCGTGCCATACTCAAGCGTGTAATCCTTTTGTTCCTGTGCCGCGTACCAATAGCCGGAAGGAGATAGACAGATGAATGCTCTCTTGGGCGAGATGGCCGCCATGTTCGGCCTCGGCGTTGCCTCCATCTGGACCAACCCCTGCGTCCTGCCCCTCTACCCCGGCTTCCTCGCCTACCTGAGCAGCCAGCCGCAGGGGGAGCGCCGCGCCAACCCTATCTGGCTAGGCTTCCTCGTCTTCCTCGGCGTCGTGACCATGATGCTCGCCCTCGGCGCGCTCATAGCGGCGCTTGCTCTGGCGGTGGGCAGTGCCCTCGTCTGGCTGACCCCGCTAGCCTATGGCACCATCATCCTGCTCGGCGTCCTGCTCCTGCTGGGGCGCAACCCCTTTGCCCGCATGGCCCAGCTTCAGGTGCCCGCCGTCAGGAATCCCTACGCCAACGCCTTTGTCTACGGCCTCCTCTTCGGCCCCATCGCCCTGCCGTGCAGTGGCGCGCAGTTGAGCCTCGTCTTCACCCTCAGTCTCACCGCCGCCGACACCCTGCGAAACGTGGGCCTCTTCTTCATCTTCGGGCTGGGCTTCGGCCTGCCGCTCTTCCTCCTGGCCTTTCTGGGCCGCGCCCAGCAGCAGCGCCTCGTCCGCCTCTTCGCGCAGCACTACCGTACCGTCAACCTCGTCGCGGGCGTGCTCCTCGTTATTGTCGGTGTCTACGGTCTGTGGAAAGAGTGGGACTCTATCGTCCTCTTCTGGCAGTACCGCAACCTATAGCCATCCTCGCAGGGCTGTGTCAAAGTCGGGTGGGCGAAAGAGGAAAGAGCGGGTTGCATGGGCCAGAGGCCAGTAAAGGCCAGTAACGGCCAGTATTGGTGGGCAAAAAAGGCCAGTATAGTAATAGGTAGCTGCCAGGTAGCTTTCAGATACATACAAGACTACCGCTTTGACATGGGCCTACCGTCCTCCTACATTCCATCTTGTTTCTCGGCCCGACCCTTGCTATAATACTAACGAGCGTTAGTTTGGAGACCAGGATGCAGAGCGAACGGAAGACCCAAATTCTCGATACAGCGGAACAACTCTTCGCTGAGCGTGGCTACCACGCCACCTCCATGCGAGACTTGGCCCGTGCTGTCGAGTTGCAGGGTGGCTCACTCTACTCGCACATCAGCGGCAAGGAAGAGTTGCTGTGGCGCATCCTTGAACGTGCCGCCGACGAGTTTCACGCCGCGATTACACCCATCCTCGTGCGAGACGCCAGCCCCGCCGAGAAGCTGCGCCAGGCCGTCCACGCGCACGTTCGCGTGATTGCGGGCAATCTCGACGCGGCGACGGTCTACTTCCACGAGTGGCGCTTCCTCGCGGAGCCGCGACGAAGCACCTTCCTCGAACGGCGCAACCGCTACGAGCAGGCGCTACGCGGCCTCGTGGCCGATGCAGTGGCGAGTGGCGAGTTCCGCGAGGTGGACCCCAAGTGGGCCACACTGTTGATTCTATCCGCCGCCAACTGGCTCTACCAGTGGTACGACCCCGACGGCCCGCTCTCGGCGGACGAGGTAGCAGACCGCTTTATCGAGATGATTTTCGCCGGGCTACAGTCGCAAGCGGAGCAGGTAGCGCTCGCGATGGTGACATAACGGAAAACGAGGAGACGACGATGACCAAGATAATTCCCAACGACGTGCCGGAGCATCCCGAATACGAGGCGCGGCTGGCCGAGTTCGAGGCGCGAATCGCGGCGGGCGAGA
>DASVVH010000446.1:0-3425 GCA_036386615.1 Ardenticatenaceae bacterium | reverse complement strand
TTGTCAATATCATTTTACAGAGTGCCAAATAGAACTAGCATAAAAGAGAACCGTATATCCTATCGGACGCGCCTATATGAATCCCCTTAACGTGCATCTGTAAGATGACGATGGAAGAGCACCTATTATCTAATTCTATCTCTGAGGGCGAGGATGTGAGCGGGTGTTGTGCCGCAACACCCGCCGACGAGGCGTACCTGGGGTACAAGGGCATCCACAATCTGGTTCGCCCACTCGTCGGGGGAGAGGTCGTAGACCCAGTGGTCGCCCGCCCGCCGGGGCAGCCCTGCATTGGGTTTGATGACGAGAGGCAGAGAGCAGGCTTCGGCCATTTCCCGGAGGCGTTGGCGGGCACCTGCCAGGGCGTTGCCGCAGTTGAGGCCGATTGCCGCGACGCCGTATTGTTCAAGAGTGCTGGCGACCTTGGCGGCGGTTTCGCCTGCATGGGTGCGCCCGTCGTCCCGATGGAAGGAGAAGGTGACGACGATAGGGGCCGAGCCGACCTGCTGGCAGGCGACGACTGCTCGCAGGGCCTCTTCGAGGCTCAGTTGGGTTTCTATCCAGAAGAGGTCTACTCCGGCTGCGGCTAGGGCGCGGGCCTGGGCCGCTTCCGCGCCGGGGCCGAGAGAACCCGCGACCCAGCGCGCACCACTTTGCCGGGCAAGGGCGACGGCAGCGCGGTTGAGGGCCACCGCTTCCTCTGTGGAGACGAGTGGGGGATGGGCATTGAGGGTGTTGGTGAGGACGAGATGACTCCCGACGGCGATGTAGGCGGCGTGGACGGCCAGTACGTCGTCGGGGTGGCTCGCGGTCCAGGTGTAGGCGGCAGTGCCAACAGACAGCCCGGCCTCCTGGAGCATGGTGCCCATCGCGCCATCGGCGAGGATGGGCGGGCCGGGCTGGGCCAGGGCTTCGAGGATGGAGGACATGCCCCTTCAGCCAGGGAGTGTAAGAGGAGGGGCAACGCGCGTTGCCCCTCCTCCATTAGTCAACCAGTTCGCGGTGTGTTGCCTCACTAGCTGATTACGGGTAGTGGGATGAGGTCACCGAACGGGGCGAGGTCGTCGCTGCGCTCCGGCAGGGGGAGGTCGGTTGGCACGCCCTGGAGAGACCAGGGGCCAGTGTAGGTTATCTGCACGTCTACGAGGTCGCCCCTGCGGTCGCGGGCGTCCTCGAAGAAGACTAGCTTGTTGGTGCGGGTGCGGCCACGCCACTTGCCCTTGTGCGCCTCCTCGACGAGTACCTGTTGGGTGGTGTCGAGGTAGGTGGTGTTGATGCCGGAGGAGACCTCGAACATCAACTCGTCGAGTGCCTTGAGGCGGCGGTCCTTCTCTTCGGGCGGCACGTCGTCCTCCCAACGGGCGGCAGGGGTGTTGGGGCGGGGGCTGAACTTGGCGAGGTGAGCCTTGTCCAGCTTCAGTTCGGCGAGGAGGTCATAGGTGCCCATGAACTGCGCCTCGGTCTCGCCGGGGAAGCCGACGATGATGTCGGTGTGGATGGCTGTGCCGGGAATCTTCTCCCGAATCTCGTGGACGAGTTCGCGGTAGCGCTCGACGGTGTAGCCACGCCGCATCCGCTGAAGGACTTCGTTGTCGCCCGCCTGAACGGGAACCTCGATGTGCTCCATGACTTTGGGGAGCGAGGCGACGGTCTCCAGTATCTGCGGCGTCATGTAGTTGGGATGGGAGGTGAGGAAGCGGATACGTTCCAGCCCCTCGACATCGTTGAGGAGGCGCATCAGGTTTTCGAGGCGTGGGCCGTCGGGCACGTCGTGACCGTAGCGGTCAACTATCTGGCCCAGCAGGGTCACTTCCCTGACGCCCTGATGCACGAGCGAGCGTACCTCTGAGACAATCTCCCCTATGCTGCGGGAGCGCTCGATGCCCCGGCGGTAGGGGATGACGCAGAAGGTACACATGTGGTTGCAGCCGTAGATGATGGGCACATGCGCCGCGACGAGGGAGCCGCGCTCGTGGGTGGGCAGGATGACCTGGGTGGTGGCGTGGTCCTGCGCCTCGTCGAGCGCGCTGCGGCTGCGAATCTCGTGGAAGTAGGCGTCGGCGTCCCAGTCGTGGCCGTCGAGGTAGGCGAGCAGGGGGCCGGGTTCGCTGGGCGGCAGGAAGACGTCTACCCAGGGCCACTGCTTGCGGAGCGGGGCGGGGTTGCGGACGCCGACCATGCAGCCCATGAGGCCGATGATGGGCTGCTTGCCTTCCCTGTGTTTGAGCGGTTTGAGGGAGGAGAGCCTGCCGGATACGCGGTCCTCGGCCTGCTGGCGGACGACGCAGGAGTTGAGGACGATGATGTCGGCGGCGTCGGCTTCGGGCGTGAAGTGATAGCCGCGCTTTTCGAGTTCGGAGCCGAGGCGCTGGGAGTCGGCCATGTTCATCTGGCAGCCGATGGTCCAGATGTGATAGGTTTTCCCGGCCATCTGTGTTCTCGTTTCGCAGAAAACGCGCTGGGGTGGGGCGCGTTGGAATGGTCTAAATAAATCGCGTCAGGCCCGCGTGTAGGGCCGACGCGCGCTTCATTATAGGTGAGAAGGGGGGCGAGGTCAAAGTTTTGGGCCAGTTTTGGGGAGGACGAAGGATGAAGGATGAAGGATGAAGGATGAAGGATGAAGGATGAAGGATGAAGGATGAAGGATGAAGAACGGCCAATGGAACTTGGAAGTTGACGATAAAGATATGTACATTTATTGACATCGAAAATATGCATGTCATGTAATGGGAGGCGGCCAACAGAGTTGGGAGAGGTGTTGAGGGCTGAAAATGCCCCAAATCGGTACCTTACATCGAGGCTGTAGCGCGCACGATTGATGCATGGAGTGGTTGACATCCGTGCCGCTACCGTGCGCGTTCGATGCAGGACGGCAACGGATAACGGATTTTTCACCACAAAGACACAGAGGACACAAAGAACGGACACAACCAACGGTAGGCGCTTTAGGCGAGAACGACCACAAAGAACGGCATCTTCTCTTCCTCCTGAGTTTTAAGGACGCTAATACAAACTGAAGGCGCGGAGTACGGAGCGGGCAGGATGCCCGCGCTCCCGCCTCTTTTTAATGGTGTACTGTATTGGTTCATAAGGTTGGTACACACGTTCATCTCAGTCACATGGGAAGCCGAAGCGTGCAAACGCTCTACGATAGGCGTGTTGCTGGGTGGATTCCTCACGTTCGTTCGGAATGACATGTATGTAACGTGGTGTTAGGCGTTGTACCTCTGAGTCATATCTGTCTGCTAACCTCGCAAAGCAGTACGTGTAACGCTTAGAACAGGGTGGCGCATCTGGAAAAACGTATGTTTCTACATAATAAAAGACCTCAAGTGCCAAATTCCTGAGGAATTGGTCAAAAATGCCTATAATCAGGAGATGGGGTTGACATAAAGGGGAGGGCCACAGCCTGATCAGGCTGTGGC
>DASVVH010000445.1:0-3731 GCA_036386615.1 Ardenticatenaceae bacterium | reverse complement strand
CGCCAAACTTCACGGCCCCGATGGCGACAAGGCCCTCGGCTACCTGCTGCTGGAGGGGAGAGAGAGGGCTGGGCAGAGGAGTAAATTCCCGGTCACGCGCGCGGTTGAATTTGTCGCGGAGGGTCTTGGCGGCCTCGCGGGGGTCGTCGGCGTCGAGGATGCCGCGACTGATGGGGACGATGACGTTGCGCCCGGCGGCGGCGAGAGCGGGTTTCTCGTCGCCGCCCTGCGCGCCGATGCCGGGCAGCAGGAGCCATGCGTCCGGGGCCATGCGGCGGACGGCGGCGATGGCGTGGGGGTAGGTCGCGCCGACGACGAGGCCGATTCTGTCGCTCCACTGGGTAGCACGCTGGGCCACCACTTCATAGAGGGGACGGCCATTGACCTCAAGGGTCTGGAACTCGTCGGCGGTGGGGTTGGAGGTGTGGCAGAGAACGAAGATGCCGCGCCCCGGCACGCGCAGGAAGGGGTCTACGGCGTCACGTCCCAGGTAGGGGCTGAGAGTGATGGCGTCGGCCTCTAGCTCGTGGAAGGCAGCGACGGCGTAGGCTTCGGCGGTGGAGCCGATGTCGCCGCGCTTGGCGTCGAGGAGGACGGGCAGGCCAATCTCGTGAGCGACGGCGATGGTGCGCTTGAGGGCCTCCCAGCCGTAGCTGCCCTGCGCCTCGTAGAAGGCGCTGTTGGGCTTGACGCAGCAGATGTAATCGGCGGTCTGCCGCAGCAGGCGCTCGCCCCAGGCGGCCAGGGGGTTGGCTGCCTGCCTGTCTTCTACGGTGAGGTAGTGAGGGCGCGGGTCGAGGCCGAGGCAGAGCACGGTGGTGTAGCTGCTCTGGAGGTTGGCAACCTGATCGAAGAAGGTACGCATCGGGTGTCCTTTCTACGGATGACGACCGACGACCAACGACTGACGACTGACGACTGACGACCGACGACCGACGACCGCTAACGGATTACGGCATAACGCGAAGCCGCAAGGACGCAAAGACGCAAAGGGATTTCTCAAGGGACGGGCGTTAGCCGTTATCCCACATCTCACATCTCGCATCTCGCATCTCGCATCTCGCATCTCGCATCCCGCCGTTGGCGGTCGTCCATCGTCGGTCGTCGGTCGTCGGGCTATCTGAGGACGGCGGCGAGGAGAGCCATGCGAATGTAGAGGCCGTTGCGAACCTGCCGGAAGTAGGCGGCGCGGGGGTCGTCGTCCACTTCGGGGCGAATCTCGCCGACGCGGGGCAGGGGGTGCATGACTATCATGCGCTCTTTGGCCTGACGCATCAAGTCGGCGTCTACGATGTAATAATCCCTGACCTCCTCGTACTGCGCGAGGTCGCTGAAGCGCTCTTTCTGAACGCGGGTGACGTAGAGCACGTCAGCCTCGGCGATGACATCGTGTACGTCGTAGGTCTCCTGCATCGGCACGCCCCGGCTGCGGACCTGATTGGTGACGGAAAGGGGCATGCGGAGGATTTCGGGGCTGACGAAGGCGAGTTTGACGTTGTAGTTCAGGAGCAGTTGGGTCAGGCTGTGGACAGTGCGGCCAAAGCGGAGGTCGCCGACCATCGCGACGGTGAGGCCGTCCAGGGTGCCGAGTTCTTCGACGATGGTGAAGAGGTCGAGGAGGGCCTGCGTGGGGTGCTCGCCCGCACCGTCGCCCGCGTTGATGACGGGAACGGGGGAGTAGTCGGCGGCAACCTGGGCCGAACCGATTTCGGGGTGGCGAAGCACTATAAGGTCGGCGTATTGGGCGAGGGTGCGGATGGTGTCGGGCAGGCTCTCGCCCTTGGAGACGCTGGAAAACTGCACGCCCTGCGTGATGGGGATGACGGAGCCGCCGAGCCGTTCCATCGCGGCGATGAAGGAGGCGGAGGTTCGGGTAGATGGCTCGTAAAAGAGCGCGGTCATGACGCGATGCTTGAGGATGTCCAGGCCACCGCGCTCCTCGCAGACGGCGCGCATCCGGTCTGCCAGCGCCATGATGTAGGTGAGGGAGTCTCGGTCGAACTGGGCCACCTTGAGGATGTCCATGCCCTTGAAACGGTTAGGGCCGGGCAGGTCGTCAAAGAGGGAGGCGGCGGTGGGGGCCAGGGCGTGAGGTTGGTCGAGCATGGGCGGGAGGTTTCCTTTCACCATTTTATAGCTCTAAATCGTCCAGGACGAGTACGCGCAGTTCGGTTACACGCTTGTGGGCACTGTCATTTGTCAGAAACGCCTCGCACCCACTGAGAATTGAGACTGCAAATTGGAAGGCATCAGGAGTACGCAGGTTGTAGCGCACCCGCAAATCCGTAGCGTATTCCGCAGCGGAAGAGAGGAGCGGGTGTAGATGAACGTGCCTGCTCTGGAGCAGTATCGAGCGATATTCTTGCTCTACCGCGACATTGCCCTGTCGCCTGGGGTGTACAAGCACTTCAGTTAAGGTGACGACAGAGCTGTATCCTTCAATCTGCCCCTCATCAATGCGGCGGAAAATCTCTCGCACGCGGTCTATGTAGGTGGGATTGCGCTCAACGAGGTAGATAAATGGTGCAGTATCAATGCCTAACCTTGATACTCCAGCAAGTGCATCTGCAATACGGGTCACGGTCTCTCACGCCATTCTTCACGAAGTTCGTCAACGTACTTCTGGGCGTCAATGCCCTCCCATAGTTCAGCACCCAAGCCCTCCAGTTCCAAGATGCTCCGTTCTTGATAAGGCGGCTCCTCTTGGGGCTGCTCTACCTCTATGGATTCAACGATTATCTCCAGAATCGCTGCTCGCTCTGGCAAGGGACGCTCAAGAATCTCTGCTACAAGTGCATCGAATGATAGTTTGAAGCTCATCTTACTTTCCTTCCGCAATTACAGTGCTGATTCACGCTCGCACATCGCGCCCGCTGCCGGGCCTGGCTCTGATTTCGCCATCCTCGTACGCGGTTTGGCCGCGCAGGACCGTGCGGAGTACTCGCGCGGCGACAACTTCGCCCGCGAATGGGGACCAGTCGGGGCGGGTCTTCCAGCCGCGTTCCGGCAGAGTCCAGAGGCCGCCTGTTTCGACTTCCACATAGGTGTCGGTTTGGTCGGGCAGCTGGAAGAGGCGGCGCGGGTTGGTGGAGGTGAGGGCGACTACCTGATCGAGTGTGAGGCGCATGGCCTGGACGGCGTTCATGAGCAGGGGGAGTGTGGTTTCCAGGCCGGGCACGCCGGGCGGTGGGGTGTCGCTCTCTTTCTCCTCGCGCAGGTGGGGCGCATGGTCAGTGGCGATGCAGTCTACGATGCCCGCGCGGAGCGCGTCCCAGAGAGCCTTGCGGTCGCCCTCGGTGGCGAGGCGGGGGCGCATGTCGCCGTAAGGGCCGAGGCGCGGCAGGTCTTGCTCGTCGAGCCAGAGGTGGTGCGGCGCGACCTCGCAACTGACCTTCAGCCCCTGCTCTTTGGCGGCGCGAATGGCGACGATTTCAGCCCCGCGCGAGATGTGGACGAAGTGGACGTGCTGGCTGTACTGGGCGGCCAGCGCGATGCAGGCAGGGACGAAGAGGCCCTCTGCGTGGACGGCGATGGGTCCGGGGCCACGCCACGAGCGGAAATGCGCCTGCATGGTGGCTAAGGATTCGACGCGCAGGGTGCCGAAGGTGTCGTTGACGTAGATTTTCAGCCCCGCCGCGCGCGATTGCAGGTTAGGGTTGAGCGGCGCGTTGGCATCCGTCGCGCCGAGATAGATGCCATAGTCGCAACGCGCGGTAGCTTCAGCGCGCTCA
>DASVVH010000444.1:0-5320 GCA_036386615.1 Ardenticatenaceae bacterium | reverse complement strand
CGTCCGCTCCACACGCGGATCATTCAGCTCCGCAAAGTGCTCCAAGATGCTCGCTGTCGGATTCGGGCTCATGGCGGCTCTCCTTGTTCAACTTTGGGCCTCTATCCTATCGTCCCTTCAATTTTGATGCGATTGCCCTGGCCGACACCTAGAGCTGTGTCAAAGTCACAAAGCTTGTAATATATCTAACAGCCACAAAGCAGCTACTTATCGCTATACTGGCCGCTTATCGCTCGCCAGTACTGGCCGTTACTGGCCTTTACTGGCCTCTCTCCCGTGCGACCCCTTTCTTGCCCCCTCTCCGACTTTGACACAGCCCTGGCCGATGACCGCTAATGGATGAACGGCGAGTTTCAAGCCAGTTTCAGGCGGGTGGCGAGCCAGAGGAGGCCGTTGGTGAGGGGGCGTAGCGGTTCCGCGTAACGCTCGACGAGCGTGGCGGCGAGGATGCCGACGAGGGCACCGCCAACGATGTCGAGCGGGTAGTGGATGCCGACCCAGACGCGGCTGAGGCCCATGAGGGCGGCGAGCAGGACGGCGCTCCTGCCGATGAGGCTCTGGCGGTGGCGAAGCCATGTGGCCCAGGCAAGGCTCCATACGGCGGCGGCGGAGTTGCTGGGGAAGGAGCTATCGCTGGGATAGTAGAAGAGCAGGTTCACGTCATTGTAGGTGAAGGGGCGCGGGCGGAACCAGGCGAGGTTGAACACTTTGACTATCAGGTTCGCCAGCAGGAGGGCGAGGAGGGCGTGAACGACGACGCGCCGCCAGCGCGTCTCGCCACTGAACCAGCCGACGACGAGCAGGGCGACGACGATGGTGGGCACGATGTAGTCGCTGGCGAAGAGGCGGAAGAGTTCGTCAACGGGGGGCCATTGCCCCGCGAGGCCGTTGATGGCGCGGAAGAGTGCCCAGTCCATTTACTCCTCCGCCACGCGGAGAGCGGCGCGGCCCCTGGAGTTTGAAGTCAGCCAGTGGAGGAGGCGAGTGAGCCAGATGGCGAGGATGGAGCCGCCGCCGAAGAGGACCATCAGTTCCAGCCCTGCCGGGCCGGGGACGAAGATGAGGCGGTAGAAGCGGAGGTAGAACCACGCGCCAGCGCCGAGGATGGCGAGCAGACCAAGAGGCCGCGCGAGGGGACGCGGCAGCCACAGCAAATCGTCGCGCCGCCACTGAACGGCCACCGCCTGCAACAGCCCCACCATGCCGACGATGACGGCGATGAAGTAGCCCAGAGCCAGTTCGGCGGAGAGCCACAGGACGAAGGACTCGTTTCCCATGCGGGCGAGTATAGCAAAGGGGAAAGGAGAAAGGAAAAGGATACGGGATACGAGATGTGGGATGCGGGATAACGGATTCTCGCCACAGAGGCACAGAGGACACAAAGAACGGACACAGAGGGTTAATTCGCTCTTGAAGAAATCCCCTTGCGTCTTTGCGTCTTCGCCTAAAGCGCCTACCGTTGGTGCGTTATGCCGTGCCGTTGAGCCAGCGGGCGGCGTTGAGGGTGTTCTGGAGGAGCATCACACTGGTGACGGGGCCGGTGCCGCCGGGGGTTGGGGTGATGGCTCCGGCGAGTTCGGCGGCCTCGTCGAAGGCGACATCGCCCGCAAGTTTACCGTCCACATAGTTGATGCCGAAGTCAATAACCGTCGCGCCGGGTTTGATGAAATCGCGCGTGACCAGCCCAGCGCGGCCCACAGCGACGCAGAGCACGTCGGCTTCGGCGCAGAGGGCGGGCAGGTTCTCGGTGCGGCTGTGGGCGATGGTGACGGTAGCGTGGCGGTGGAGGAGTAGCAGGGCCATCGGCTTGCCCACGATGTCGCTGCGGCCAATGACGACGGCGCGTTTGCCGCGCAGGGGAACATCGTAGTTGTCGAGAATCGCCATGCCGCCGAGGGGCGTGGCGGCGACATGGTAGCGCCCGCGCTGCTGTTGGAGCAGCCCCGCGTTCAGGGGGTGAACGCCATCCACGTCCTTGCGGGGGTCAAGAGAGAGGACGAGCGCAGTGGCGTCCACATTGGAGGGCAGCGGCTCCTGGATGAGGATGCCGTGAACGGCGGCGTCCTCGTTGAGGGCGCGGAGGTGGTCGGCGAGGGCCTGCTGCGAGGCGTCGGCAGGCAGGGCGTGCTCCCGGAAGCCGAAGTTCGCCCGCTCGAAGGAGCGCCGCACGGAACGCGCATGAGAGAGCAGGGCGGGATCGTCGCCCGCGCGGAGCATGGCAATCGTGGGGGTCTGCCCCGTTGCCTCGATGAATGTCTGCGCTTCGGCCACGACTTTTTCGCGCAAGGTCTCGGCCAGTGCTTTGCCGTCCAATATCGTCGCCAACTTTCGCTCCTGTCGTTTCCGTCCTTCGTCCTTCTACAGTTTTCCCTGAACCTCGGCAAGCACCTGAGCCTTGAGCGCGTCACGTCCGGCTCGGAGGTCGGCGACGCGCTTCTGGATGCCCTGCCTGAACGCCTCATCCTGAATGAGGCTGAGGTTGATGTCCACGTTCATCAGCGCGCCGCGCATGGCGGCGTCGGCGAGCAGCAGCCCCACGCCCACGTCGCTGATGGCGTTGGTGTTGCCGTTCGCCGCCAGCACGACCGCATGGTCGAAGAGTTCGGAGGCTTGGGCGGCGACCTTGAGCGGCACCTGCGTCGCGTCCATCAGCGTGTTCTGGATGGCGGCGTCGCGGCTGGCCTGCTGCGTCTCCGACTCGCGCGGCATCTTGTACGCGGCCATGACGCGCTCGAAGACGTGCGCGTCGAGTTGGGCGAGGTTGGTCATCTCGTCGCGAATGGCCTCGGTGCGGGCGAGGATGGGCTTCACTGTCTCTTCTACGGCGGCGTACTTTTTCTTGCCGATGGTCAGGTTGGCGACCATCGAGAGCAGGGCCGCGCCCATCGCTCCCGAAATCGCCGCGCCCGCGCCGCCGCCGGGCGTGGCGTTGCCGCTCGCCAACTCGTCCAGAAAATCGCCCAGCGTCTGGGCGCGAATATCAAGCATAGTAACGTTCTCCGATTGGGTCGTTTCACCGACGACCAATGATGGCGGGTGCCCTTTGGGCAGGACGACCACTAACGACTGATGGTTCTTGAAAGGTCTCTGCGAAGGTGAGCATAGCACCCGATAGGGAAGGGGGCAACAAAAAAGGGCGCTCACGCGCCCTTCGGAGGATGATGCGGTTTAGAGTTCGAGTGGGTCAATGCCGCGCAGAATCATGCCCTGCCCGCGTGATTCGTGAACCTTCTCGCTGGGCGGGTCGGCGGGGTCGCGCATCTGAACGAGCAGGGTGGTGCGCGCCTCACTGCTGACGTTGACGCCGGAGCCGTGTACTGTCAGGTAGCTGAAGAAGAGCGCGTCGCCCGCTTTGGCCGGGCAGGGGACTGACGACTCGATGGGGTATTCATCAAATGAGAGGTGCCATCCGCCCGACGAGATGTGCTCCAGTGGGCCGGATTTGTGGCTGCCGGGCACCACGCGCACGCAGCCCTTCTCGATGGGCGCGTCGTCAAAGTGGATGATGGCGGCAATCATCGAGTGGTTGTCATGCGGGAAGAAGGGGTAGTCCTGATGCATGGGGAAGGGCGACCCGTTCTCCGGCGGCTTGATGAAGAGCTTGTTGTGGTGGAGTTGGACGTTCGGCGAGCCGATGATATCGGAGGCGACGGCGGTGAGCCGCTCATCCGTGAGCAGGCGGGCAAAGGTGGCGGCCTGAAACTGCACGTCGTGGCAGTGAAGCAGTTTCGTCTGCATCTGCATCGTAACCTCGCGCGCGCTGCCCCATGTCGCGTCTACGTTCTTCTTCGCGGAGAGGCGCTCGATGACCCCGTGCGCTTCCTGCCGGAACGCCTGCGCTTCTTCCTTTGAAAAAAGTCCTTCTACCAGAATGTAGCCATTCTCGTGGTAGAAGGCGAGTTGTTCTTGCGTGAGCATCTTCGATGAAACCCCTTCATTTTCTCCGTATGGGAAAAGAAAGGATACCAGCGTCAGCCTGTACCCGCAATTAATCTTAGCTAGCCTAAGTAGTCCTGAAGCCTCCCGGAGCGGCGGGGGTGGCGCAGCTTGCGGAGCGCCTTCGCCTCGATTTGCCGTATCCTCTCGCGGGTGACGCCGAACTTGCGGCCCACCTCTTCCAGCGTGTGTGACCGCCCACCCTTCAGGCCGAAGCGGAGTTGCAGCACGCGCCCCTCGCGGGCCGAGAGCGCCGCCAGAATCCCCTCCATCTGCTCGCGCAGCAGTTGGTAGGTCGCGGCGTCGGTGGGCGTCATCGTGGTCTCGTCCTCGATGAAGTCCCCCAGTTGCGAGTCCTGCTCCTCGCCGACGGGCATCTCCAGCGAGAGCGGGCGCTGGGAAATCCTGATGATTTGCTCCACGCGCTTGGGGGACATCTCCAGCACCTCGGCCAACTCCTGCATTGTCGGCTCGCGGCCCAACTCCTGCACCAGTTCGCGGTTGGCCCGCGTCAGGCGGTTGATTCGTTCGCACATGTGGACGGGCACGCGGATCGTGCGGCCATGGTCGGCGATGGAGCGGGTGACGGCCTGCCGAATCCACCACGTCGCGTAGGTGCTGAACTTGTAGCCGCGCGTGTAATCGAACTTTTCCACCGCGCGAATCAGGCCAATGTTCCCCTCCTGAATCAGGTCCAGGAAGCCGACGCCGCGCCCAACGTACTTCTTGGCGATGGAGATGACGAGGCGGAAATTAGCCTTGATGAGGTGCTGGCGCGCCGTCTCACCCTCGCGCAGGGAGCGTTGCAGTATCAACCACCGCTCTTCGCCCACCTCCTCCGGTGCCTGGCGGGCCACCTGCTCTTCGGCGGCGCGCCCCTGCTCCATCGCCGTAGCCAGCGCTACCTCCTCCTCGCCGTTCAGGAGCGGAATGGCCGAGACCTCGCGGAGATAGAGGCTGACCGCGTCATCTATCTTGATGTCGCCGACGTTCGGGGACGGCACCTCGCGCTGGTAGGCACTGGGCTGTAGAGGGATGTCGTTGACCTGGAGTTGCACAGCCATATCGCCCGGCAGGGGGGAACCCGCGTTGGCGGCAGGGTAGAAGTCCGCGAGGTCGCGGCTAGGAACCAAACCGCGCTGCTTCCCGCGAGCCACGAGTTCAGGCATAACATCCGGTGAAACCAAAGTGTCCATAGCGTGCGCGTCCTCTCTGGAGTAGCCGTCAAAAAGTGGGGGTGAAGCTAAAAAGCAGTCACCTGTACGGTAGCGACAGGCGAAAGGCTATGGTTTCAAAGCTGATGAGGCACTCCAACAGAAAAGGCTGGAAGGGCGCGTCCTATAAGGACACGCCTACAGCGTGAGCAGGGATGGAGAGTGCTACT
>DASVVH010000443.1:0-4640 GCA_036386615.1 Ardenticatenaceae bacterium | reverse complement strand
GCTGGGTGGATCCTTCACTTCGTTCAGGATGACATGGATGTGGCTAGCTGGTACGCAGCCTACCACTGCGTGCTATTCTGTGTGCTAACCTCGTGAAGCCGTACATCCAACTGTAGTTGAAGGCCGTACAGAACGTAAAGAAAAGGGGGAGATATGGATGGAATGATCTCAGTAGAGGTACCGCAAGAGTGGTTCGAGGGTATTCAAGGGGAGCAGGAAGCGGTGATACAGGAGGTCGTGCGCCTGGGTATCTACGAATTCAAGCTCCGCCGTGCCTTAGAGATGTATCAAGCTGGAGGCGGCTCTCTGGGCTATGTTGCGACTCAGGTTGGCCTCAACAACAGTGACCTTGTTATTGAGGCCCGCTCTCGTGGTATTGAACCGCCTTTCGATGAGCAGACCGTCCGGGAAGAACTGGGCTTGTGAGAGCGGAACCACCAGTTGTTAGCAACGCTGGCCCGCTCATCGTCCTTGCCAAGCTCAATCTACTACACCTCTTGAGGGAACTTTACGGATACGTTTCTATCCCGCGCTCGGTCTATGACGAGGTGGTACACGAGGGCATTCGGCAGGGCCATGAAGACGCGAGGAGACTGCTTCTTTTCTTCCAGCAGGCGCAGTGGAACCCGGATGAGGGGAATGAAACAGCTACGCCTTCCAGTTTACGGGAAGCCCTTCTGGATCAGGGCGAACGTGACACCATAACTCTGGCTCTTACTCTTGAAGACCCGCTCATTCTCATGGATGAAATTGTAGGGCGCAGAATTGCGCGAGAGCAAGGGTTGCGAGTACGCGGAACCTTGGGCGTCCTGATAGAGGCGTATCAAAGAGGCGTGATAGGCGAGGACGACTTGCGGGCACACTTTGCGGAAATAGCTACACGGAGAGACATCTGGATAAACGGGGATTTGGTCGAACGCCTCTTGCAACAACTCTTCAGCCGCTAGACCTCCTCATCAGGACTTTACGAAGCTAAAAAGCTCCGAGGCGATGAAAATGCCTCGGAGCTTTTTGTATGACTTGAAATTGGGGTGCTAGCGCCGCGCTCTGCGGCGGAGCATGCCGCCCGCCAGCGCCGTGAGGCCCAGCAGCCCGGCAGCGACCATCCATCCCGTCGGCGCGCTCTCTGCCGTGTTCAGCGCCCCGAAGCTAATCGAGGTCGGCGAGTTGACCTCTACCGTCACGGGGCCGTGCCGCGTGGTGACGCCGTTCAGGTCCATGTCCTCCAGCCAGTAGTAGTAGCGGTTGCCGTGTTCAACAGTCTGGTCTATCCACTCGTAGCTGGACCCTTCGATGCTGCCCGGTGCCTCCGATTGTATCAGCCCCTCGGTGTTAATCTGCTCGCCTGGGCCATCCGGGTTCGTGCTCCGCAGGAGATTGAAGCCCGCGCTATTCTGCTCCGACACCGTCTCCCATTGCAGCAGCACGAACCCCTCGCTGGCGTGGGCCGTGAAGCCCGCGAGCGTCACTGATAGCGGTGTGAACTCCATGTTCAACTGCACCGCCCCCTCGTCCGCAACGGCGGCACGTCCGCCAAGCGGCTCGATGCTGGTTCCGCCGTAGCCTGAAACGCGAATGTAGTAGGTCGTGCCGCTCCTCAGCACCTGCGCCAGTTGGGATTGCGCGGTGCCACCCCGCTCGTTGTCGTTGCACGCCACCTCCGTCAGCCCCTGCTGCGCGTCCGCCTCCCAGAGGGAGAGCACCGTGTCGAACGAGGAGCCAAGCGTGCTCACGTCTATCTTCCCATTTTGATAGGGCGTGTAGCTCCACCAGATAGAATTATCAACCTCCGTCGTGCAGGTGACGTTGCCCTCGCCTGCTTCTCTGGTGGCATTCGCGTTGCTCCGCGTGTTCTCGGAGTAGCTGCTGCTGGTGATAACGACGGCACCGGCGCGGTTATCGTTGGCGGGCGACGCGATTTGCGACACGTTCAGCGTCACCATCCCCGACTTGCCCTCGTAACCGGAAACCCGGATGAAGTAGGTGGTGCCCTCTGTCACCGCCACGCCGAGTGAGGATTGGTCCTTATTCCCCGCCTGATCGCTGCACGCGATTTCCGTCAGGGCGTGGCCGCTGCCCGTCCAGACGCTGAGTATCGTGTCGAACTTGGAACCGAGCGTATCAAACTTCAGCGCGCCGTCGGCGGGTGCCGTGTATCGCCACCAGACGGAATTGTCGCCGTCCGGGGCGCAGGAGGGAAGCGCCTCTTCCGTCTCCAGGGTCGCGCCAAGGTTGCCCCAGCTCTTGTCCTGGTAGGGCAGCGCGCCAATCACAACGGCGCTGGCGAACGAATCATTATCAGGAGTCGAGGTCTGCTCGACGCGCAGCTTCACCGTGCCGTCCGCGTCGTCGTACCCGGTCACGCGGATGTAATAGGGAGTCCCCGCCGTCACTGCCACCGACAGCTTGTCGCCCTCAAAGGCCCAGTCGTCGCACTTCGTCTCCGCGAGCGGGTGGCTGCTCCCCGTCCACACACTCACCACCGTGTCCAGATCACTCCCCGCGCTGGCCGTGCTCTTCGAGCTATCAATCAGTAGGACGCCATCCGACGCGGGCGTGTAGGTCCACCACACGGACTTCGTTCCCAGGAAGTCGCAGGTGGCGGGCTGCTCGTTCTCCTCAGAGGTGGCGGTAGTGTTGCTGCTGGTGCCGTCGTAGGGCAGCGCGGTAATCGCTGTGGCCCCCGCGAGGCTATCGTTCCCCGGTGCCTGAGCGTGGGCAGGGGATGCCATCGCGCCGAGCGCGAATAGCAGCAGAAACAGGAGAACTCTTATCGTCAAGCGCATCGGAATGTCCCTCCAGGACCTTTTGGCAGACTTCAGCAGTGTTCCCCATTATCCTTTACCGGAAGGGCACAATGCAATCGGACTCAAGTCCTAGTCACCTGTAACCATTTGCGTATGGGGCGCGCAGGAACCGCAATGCCGAATGAACCACAACACCACACGTCATGCCACATCCCGCGCCCCTTTTCTTTACTAAATTAGGGAAACAGGTATAATATCTCTAGTGATTCGCAACCCCTCGGCCCCGAACATGGGCCGTTTTTTATGCCCGCAGCCCAGTAGAACGATAGCAGAACGATTATGAAACGAACCGACCTTCGCAACATCGCCATCATCGCCCACGTTGATCACGGCAAAACGACCCTCGTGGATGCCATGCTCAAGCAGGCGCGCGTCTTCCGCGACAACCAGCAGGTGCGCGAGCGCGTCATGGACTCCAACGACCTGGAGCGCGAGCGCGGCATCACCATCCTCGCCAAGAACACCGCCGTCACCTGGAACGATGTCAAAATCAACATCGTGGACACGCCGGGCCACGCCGACTTCGGCGGCGAGGTCGAGCGCGTGCTGAACCTCGTGGACGGCGTGCTCCTGCTCGTGGATGCCGTCGAGGGGCCGATGCCCCAGACCCGCTTCGTGCTCCGCAAGGCGCTCGAACTCGGCCATCAGGCCATCGTCGTCGTCAACAAGATGGACCGCCCCAGCGCCCGCCCCGATTGGGTCGTCAACCAGACCTTCGACCTCTTCGTGGACCTCGGCGCGACGGACGAGCAGGCCGAATTCCAGATTATCTACACCGATGGGCTGACGGGCCGCGCCGGAACCGAGCCGGACGCCGACGCCCTCCAGCCGACGCTCATCCCACTCTTCGATGCCATCCTCCACCTTCCCGCGCCGGACGTCGAGCCGGACGCGCCCGCGCAACTGATGGTGACGAACCTCGACTACGACGATTACAAGGGCCGTATCGTCGTGGGCCGCCTGCGGAGTGGCAAGCTCGGCAAGGCGCAGCGCATTGCCATCGTCCACCCGCACCGCGAGCCGCAGACCGCGCGCATCAACGAGATTTTCACCTTCGACGGCCTGGGCCGTCAGGCGATGGAGGAGGTCGCGGCGGGTGAGATTGTTGCCCTGACCGGGGTGGAGAGCGTTCACATCGGCGACACGATTGCCGAGGTGGGCTATCCTTTCCCTCTCAAGCCTATCGAGGTCGAGGAGCCAACCGTCCGCATGGCCTTCACCGTCAACACCAGCCCCTTCGCCGGGCGCGAGGGTGACTACGTGACCAGCCGCGCCCTGCGCGAGCGCCTCTACCGCGAGTTGGAGCGCAACGTCGCCCTGCGCGTCGAGGATACGGAGCGCGCCGACACCTGGACCGTCGCCGGGCGCGGCGAGTTGCACCTTGCCATCCTCATCGAGACGATGCGCCGCGAGGGCTACGAGTTCGCCGTCGGCAAGCCCGAGGTGATTCTGAAAGAGGTCGAGGGCAAGTCCTTCGAGCCAGTGGAAGAGGTGCAAATCGAGGTGGCGGAGGCGCACGTCGGCTCCGTCATCGAGATGCTGGGCAAGCGCAAGGGCATGATGACCAACCTCTCGGTGGACGACGACGGCACCAACCGCCTCACCTACCTCGTGCCCACGCGCGGCCTGCTCGGCTTCCGCTCGGCCTTCCTGACCGCCACGCGTGGCACGGGCATCCTGCACTCCCTCTTCTTCGGTTACGAGCCGCACTACGGGGATTTCGAGGGGCGAGACGTTGGCTCACTGGTCAATCTGGAGGTGGGCAACAGCACGGCCTACGCGCTGGACAATGCCCAGCAGCGCGGCGCGCTCTTCATCAGCCCCGGCGTGGAG
>DASVVH010000442.1:0-5150 GCA_036386615.1 Ardenticatenaceae bacterium | reverse complement strand
CGCGTTCGCATCTCTACGAGGAGTTCAACGAAGGGCGCGGCACTGGCAGCTTCCTGCCCTGACGGTGTGGCCTGGTCCAGGCGGAAGCCGAGCACCCCCAACAGCTTTCGCAGCGTCTCCTGAGCACGGGTGAAGCTCTCGCCGCCCTCGCCCCGGTCCCGCGCGGCATTGATGGCCCGCGCCAACTCGAAGAGCGCGCCCAGCGCCGACGCGCTGTTGAAATCGTCGTCCATCGCCTCGTGGAAGCGGGAGGAGACTTCCTCTTCCACCGCGTCCAGGGCCGACGCCTGCTCGCTGGCATCCTTGCGCGGCGGCTGGAGCGCGGTGTGGAAGCGTTCCAGGGCACGCTCGGCGGCGGCAAAGCTCTCATCCGTAAAGGTCGGGGCGCGGCGATAGTGGCTGGAAAGGATGAAGAGGCGCAGGGCGTCGGCAGGGTGCTGTTCCAGGAACGAGGCGATTCCGAAGGATTGCTGGTGGCCCAGGCTCCGGGCCATCTTCCCGCCCTTTATCTGAAGATGGCCGTTGTGCATCCAGTATTTGACGAAGGGTGTCTCGTCAGTATAGCTTTCACTTTGAGCGATTTCATTCTCGTGGTGCGGGAAGATGAGGTCCGTGCCGCCACCGTGAATGTCAATCTTCGCGCCCAGGTAGCGCAGGCTCATCGCCGAGCACTCGATGTGCCAGCCGGGACGCCCCGAACCCCAGGGGCTTTCCCAGGAGGGTTCGCCGGGCTTGGCGGCCTTCCACAAGGCGAAGTCCAGAGGATGTTCCTTGCGTTCGCGCTCCTCATCGCTGACGCGGCTGCCCTCCTGCTGCTCGTCGAGGCGGCGATTGGAGAGCTTGCCGTAATCCTCGTCGCGCTCCACGCGGAAGTAGACATCGCCTTCCGACTCGTAGGCGTAGCCCTTCTGCATGAGGCCCTGAATCATCTCGATGATTTGAGGCATTTCCTGACTCGCGCAGGGATAGGCGTCGGCGCGCAGGATGTTCAGAGCGTCCATGTCCCGCAGGAACTCGTCAATGTAGCGCGTGGTGATGCTGTTCCAGGGTTCGCCTGTCTCATTGGAACGGTTGATGATTTTGTCGTCCACATCGGTGAAGTTCTGGACGTGCTGCACGTCGTAGCCGCGATATTCAAGGTAGCGGCGTACCACGTCGAAGACGACGTAGCTCATGGCGTGGCCGATGTGCGCGCCGTCGTAGACCGTCGGCCCGCAGACGTACAGCTTGGCCTTGCCCTCTTCGTAGGGCTGGAATGGCTCTTTGGCGCGAGTCAGCGTGTTGTAGAGTTGGATTGCCACGAAAACCTCTGATACCTGTCTATACTCTCAAGTCCCTTGCGTCTACTCTGACTCCGGGTCGAACCGGATTACGTGCCCTGCCCGTTCGAGGGATGCTCGGTCATCTGCGCGAAAATCATCCGTCCGGCCACCGTCTGAAGGATGCGCGTCACCTCGACGTGACGTTGCTGGCCGATGGCCTGCTGGCCGTGCTCCACCACGACCATCGTACCATCCTCCAGGTAGCCGACGCCCTGGCCGTGCTCCCGCCCCGGCTGAATAATCTTGATGTCGAACGCCTCGCCGGGCAGCAGCAGCGTCTTGACTGAATTCGCCAGCTCGTTGATGTTCAGCACGCGCACGCCCTGCAACTCGGCCACCTTGTTCAGGTTGTAGTCCGTCGTCAGGATGTTGGCCTGAATGTCCCGCGCGAGGGCGACAAGCTTGGCATCTACCTCCTCGATTTCAGGGAAGTCTACGTCCCGGACTTCGAGGGGGGTGTCGGCATCCTTCTGAAGCTGGTTCAGCACATCGAGGCCGCGCTTGCCGCGATTGCGCCGCAGGGGGTCTTTCGCGCCCGCGATGTGCTGCAATTCGGTGAGGACGAAACGGGGCACGAGCAGCGTCGCGTCAATGAAGCCCGTTTTGGCGATGTCGGCGATGCGCCCATCAATGATGACGCTCGTGTCGAGCAGGACGTACTGCCGCGCGCGTGCCGGGGCCGTGCCGAAGCGGGACTGAATCAGGTTGAGGAGGTCCCGCTCGCGGAGCACCATCGTCTGCACGCCCGTGTAAGCAAGCAGGATAGCGGCAGCAAAGGGCAGCACCTGTCCCAGGATTCCGGGCAACTGCGCGAGAGGCGGCGTGAGTAGAGCGGCTGCCGCAAGGCCGAGCATCAGGCCGACACCACCCGCCACAATCTGATTTGCAGGCAACTGCCGCACGCGCCGCCGCACCCACTGCAACGGGCGGTTGGTGACATAGGGCGTCAGGAGGAGGCCAAGCGCCGCGCCCGCGAGTGCGAGCGAAACGACGCCGCGCATCACGTCAGAGTCGCTAATGGTTTCCCCGGCGAGATTGGTACCAAGCACCCAGCCTGCGGCAGCCAGGACAATCATGCCCAGCAGGCGTAGGAAGAACTCAAAGCTCATGTTGTCTCCAGCAGCAGGCATATCGCAAAGCTAGTAGCCCCAAGCGAAAAGCGTCCCACATCATAGCATAGAAGCGCCCCGGTGCCTAGCGATTTTCGTCCCTGGTCAGGGCTGTGTCAAAGCCGGGTACGCGAAGGAGGAGAGAGGGGGCCGCACGGGCCAGAGGCCAGTATTGGCCAGTAACGGCCAGTACTGGCGGGCGAAAAAGGCCAGTATAGTAATAAGTAGCTGCTTTGTAGCTGTTAGATATATTACAAGCTGTGCGGCTTTGACATAGCCCTGGTCCCTGGCACGGCTCATAGCGGCATCTTGCTTGCCTGCTCTATAATGATTTATCCAGCATTCACAAGTAAGAGAGTGAGGCGGCTCATGAAACAACGTTCTGTGGTTCGCAAAGGATTCTCCCTCCTCGTGCCCTTACTCCTCTTGCTTACGGTAGGTGCTGCCATTGGGAAGGCGCTCGTGTCGCCCTCCGGCGCGCCGCCAACCATCGCGGGGTGTGCCGTCTTCCCCGCCGACAATATCTGGAATACCCCTGTGGACACCCTGCCGGTTCACCGCAACTCCGGTGCCTACGTCGCCACCATCGGGGCAGAAAGCCACGTCCACCCTGATTTCGGCTCCGGCGAGTGGGAGGGCGGGCCTATCGGGATTCCCTACGTGACAGTGCCGGGCAACGAATCAAGGGAGGAGGTCACGTTTGAGTATGCTGACGAGAGCGACCCCGGCCCTTATCCCATCCCCGACAATCCGCCTATCGAAGGCGGGCCGGAGAGCGACGGGGACCGCCACATTCTCATGGTGGACCAGGACGACTGCACGCTCTACGAGCTTTACTACGCATATCCGCAGGAGGATGGAAGCTGGACGGCTGGCTCCGGGGCCATCTTCGACCTGAACTCCCACGCCCTGCGCCCCGATGGTTGGACCTCCGCCGACGCGGCGGGGCTGCCCATCCTGCCCGGTCTGGTGCGGTACGAGGAGGTGGCGGCGGGCGAGATTCGTCACGCGCTACGCTTCACGGCACCGGAGACGCGCCGCGAGTTCGTCTGGCCCGCGCGTCACTTCGCTTCCAGCCTGACGGGCGAGGAGTACCCGCCGATGGGCCAGCGTTTCCGGCTCCGCGCCGATTTCGACGAGAGCGGCTACTCGCCGGAGGTGCAGGTGATTCTCCGCGCCCTGAAGAGGTACGGGATGATGCTGGCCGATAACGGCTCGGCGTGGTACATCTCCGGCGCGCCTGACGAGCGCTGGAACAACGATGTGCTGCGCGAGTTGCGGCAGCTTTCCGGCTCCGATTTCGAGGCGGTGGACGTTTCCTCGCTGATGCTAGACCCTGATTCGGGACAGGCGCGGCAGCCGGGGGGAGGGTGGTCGCTGTTCCTCCCGTTGAGCCTGCGGGAGCGCTAATACCAATTCATTATGAAAGTGGCGCAACCTGGTTGGGGTGCCGCCGAGGGTTACGAGGGGCAAACGACGCCCCTCTCCACCCCCGGCTACGAGTTTCGCAACTCCCCGAAGGGGAGTTCATGTCTCCGCTGACGGCCCGTTTCGCGCCACCTCTATGTTCAACTGGTATAAGTCGCTATCGGTAAAGATGAGTCGGTCTGTAATCATTCTTAGGAGTTACGTGTACGAGTACATAAGGTTAGCATACAGATTCAGCCCAGTCATGAACGAAAGCCCAAGCGTGCTAACGCTCTACGATAGGGGTGTTGCTGGGTGGATCCCCTTAAGGTCGCTTCGCAGATTCACTTCGTTCAGGATGACATGGCTGTAGCTAGACCTTACTTGATGTACCAGTGTGTGTTAACCTCGTGAAACAGTACATGTAACTCCTATGAGAAGTAAAGCGGCTCTATAGGCTTCACTCCCAGGCTAGCTGGCCGAGGGCGGTGGTCAGGTCGGCCTCGTCTTGAGCGATGGCGAGGAAGAGGCTGTCGCCCTCGGCGCGGAGGTAGGCGGCGCGTCCGTCGCCGCTGAGGCGGCTGCCCTCACCTGCCGCGAGGCCGCTGTCCTCCAGCCATTCGAGCCAGGCGTCGTAGCCTTCCTGCGCGTCCTCTTCCGAGTCCCAGGCCATCTCCATGACGAAGACGCCGCGCTCGCCGTTGGTCAGGAAGAGGTAGCTGTCGCCGCCCCAGCCTTCCGCCGCCTGACTGACCGCCTCGTCGAAGCCTTCCTCCTCCTCGGCGTCGAGGTCCTGCTGCTGTAGCGTCAGGAGGGTGCCGAATTCACCCCACACGTCGCGTATGGCCTCCCGCCAGCCCTCGCCCAGCGCGGCGGAGAAGTCGGCGGGCAACTCGACGGCGACGGGGAGGTCATCGGGGTAGCGCTCCGGGTGCATTATCTGCTCGGTGGAGGCAGGCGGGTTCTCCCACAACTCGTTAACGGCGTCCCAGCCGCCGAGCACCTGCGTCGTCTGCACGAACTCCTGGCCCGTCGTGTAGGGGAAGATGAGCGATTCGCGGAGGAAGGCGGGCGTCTCTTCCAACGCCGTGCTGTCTATCTCGCTGCTGCTCTCGGCGAGTTCCATCGCGTCACTCGCGCTCATATTGTTGATGATGTAGAAGAAAGTGGCGGTCTGCGCGTCGCCCTCGATGAGGGCGGTGTACGCCAGCGACTGGTCATCGTTGAAGCGCTCCTCGTCGCCCTCCTCGGTGAAGTTTTCCAGGTCATAGTGCTGGTCCTGAAGGGCGTGGACGTACTCGTGGAGGAAGGT
>DASVVH010000441.1:0-17952 GCA_036386615.1 Ardenticatenaceae bacterium | reverse complement strand
GCTTACAAAAGCTTACATTGAAGGGCGATAATGTAAGCCTTTGTTGACATAAAGCATGGCGCGTGATGACGTCAGGTGTGCCACTTGTTATTTAGCTGAATAGAAGTGTGTAATATAGATGCTGCTATACTGGCCTTTTTTAACCGCCAGTACTGGCCGATACTGGCCTATACTGGCCGGAGCACCTGTAGCATCTCCATTTCGCCATTTTGCCCCGCCTGGTCCTACTGGCACCCTTCGGCCTGCATGACTACACTCTTTCCATGCTTCGCACCCTCTTTGCTCTTGCGCTATCCCTGCTCCTCCTCGCCTGCACCCAGGTGTCACCAACTACGCCGGAACCTGTCACACCCACCTCCTCCCTCACTCTCCATATCGAACCATCGCCAACTACTCCACCGTCTACCGTCCACCGTCCACCGTCGCCCTCTCCAACCGCCACTCCACAGCCCTTCGCCCTCCTCTTCGCCAGTGACCGTGAAGGGGCGGGCGCGCTCTACTTCCGGGAGCCGGACGGCACCCTGAACCGCCTCACCGACCCAGCAGAGGCCCCCGCCTGGCAGCCCGACCTCGACCCCAGTGGCGAGCAGATTCTCTTCACCGCCCGCCGCGACGACCAGAGCGACATCGCCCTGCTCCCAGCCGAAGGGGGCGAGATAGAATGGCTCACCGACCATCCCGCCGACGACTACTCGCCCGCCTGGAGTCGGGATGGCGAGCAGGTTGCATGGGTCTCCGAGCGCGAGGGGCAGGGCCAAATCTGGATAATGACAGCAGGGGAGAACGCGGAGCCGCGCCGCCTCCCCGCGCCCTACGACGAGCGCCGCACGCGCAGCCCCGCGTGGTCGCCTGACGGCTCCCTCTACTTCGCGGGCATCACCGAGGAGGGGCTGGAAGAACTCCATCGCTACGAGCCGGAGACGGGCGAGGTGGAGCAGCTAACCGAGTGGCCCATCAAGGCGACGCACCCCGCCGTCAGCGCGGCAGGCGAGGTTGTCTTCGTGGGCTGGGAGGAAAACTACCCCTGGCGCGGCCTCTATCGCCTGAACCCCGATGGCGTGCCCAAACTTCTCTGGGAGACTACCGACTGGATTGGCGACCCCACATGGAGCGCGGACGGCCAGTGGATTCTCTTCACGCGCTGGACTCATGACGGCGGTAATCACGACCTCTGGGCACTGCCCGCGCAGGGGGGTGAGCCGCGCCGCGTCACCTCCGCTCCTTCCTGGGAGGCAGACGCCGCGCTCCCGCCCGCCGACACGGGCACCGTTCCGCCGTCTGCCGAGCCGGTAACGGCCACGCAGCCGCAGAGCGGAACCCTCGCCCTCGGCTTCAATGTCGCCAACCTCGACAACGCCTACCTCTCCCATGACCTCGGCTTCCAGTGGACCAAAGGCTTCGCCAGTTGGGAGCGCACCGAGCCGGAGCCGGGCGTCTTCAACTGGATAGACGTGGACAACACCGTCCGCAGCGCCGAGCAGAATGGCCTCAAGCTCTTCCTGCGCGTGGACCGCGCGCCCGCCTGGGCACGCCCTCCCGACACCATCGGCAGCCATCCGCCCACCGACCTTGAAGCTTTCGGCAGTTTCTGGGAAACCCTCGCAACCCGCTACAAGGGCCGCGTCGCCGCCTACGAGTTGTGGAACGAACCTAACCTCGGCTTCGAGTGGGGCTTCCAGCCGCCCGACCCCGCGCGTTACGTCGAGATGCTGCGCGTCGCCCACGCTGCCCTAGAACGCGCCGACCCAGACGCGAAACTCGTCGTCGGCGCGCTGGGCGTCACCACCGAGGTCAGCGACAGCAACCTTGACGACCTGCTCTGGATGGAGGGCTTCTACGAGGCGCTGGGCGACACGTCGCCACGTCCTTACGACGCCTTCTCGACGCACCCCTACGGCCTCGGCCAGCCGCCGGACGTTTCGCCGGACGTGGGGCTTGGCCTTCGCCGCGTCGAGCAGCAGCGCGCCCTCATGGAGCGGTGGGGCGACACTTCTCCGCTCTGGCTCACCGAGACGGGCTACGTCCGCCGTACCCCTGCGTGGGATTTGGGCGAGCAAGCCCCCTGGACCATCGGCGAGCAGGCCCAGGCCGACTACCTCGTTCAGACCCTTGATTACGTCGAGGCCAACTATCCCTACGTTGAAGCCGTTTTCCTCTTCAACCTCGACTTCTCGACGGTTGACTGGTACAGCGCGGGCGAACAGATGCGCGCCTTTGCCATCCTCGACTCCTCGCGGCGGCCCCTTCCCGCCTTCACCGCGCTTCGCCAGCGCTGGCTCTCGCGGCATCAGGAGGAGTAGCAAGCGTGCAGAGCGAAAACCCGGAAGACGACGTTATCACTCGTCTGGTGCAGTGGGCCGAACAGCAGCCGCTCGTTCGCGCCCTGCTGCTGACGAGTTCACGCGCGAATCCGGCTGCGCCCGTTGATAGCTTGTCCGATTACGATGTCATCCTCGTTGTCTCCGAGATGCCGCCTTTTTCCGAGGGTGAGGACTGGCTGCACGCCTTCGGCAACATCCTCGTGAAATTCAGGGGCAGCGACCCGCGAAACGAACACGAATTGCTCACGCAACTCGTCGTCTACGAGGATGGGACGAAGATTGACTACACCGTGTGGACGCTCGATAAGCTGAAGCAAGTCTCGAAGCAGCCGCAACTGCCTGATGCGCTCGACGTTGGCTACCGGGCACTCCTCGACAAAGACGCGCTCACCGCTAGCCTGCAATCGCCGACCTACTGGGCGCATATTCCACCCAAGCCCACCCGCCAGGAGTTCGAGGCGCTGGTAGAGGAGTTCTGGTGGGAGACAACCTACGTTGCCAAGAACCTCTGGCGGGGCGAACTATTCCCGGCCAGGTACAGCTTCGAGTGTGTCATCAAAATAGACCTGCTACGCAGGCTACTGGAGTGGCACGTTGAAATCGAGCACGGCTGGTCCATCAAACCGGGCACGCTTGGAAGAGGACTCAAGAACCGCCTCAGCTCCGAACTCTGGGCACAGGTCGAGAGCACCTTTGTTGGCGCGGATATGGAAGAAAACTGGAACGCCCTCTTTCGCACGACTGAGCTATTCAGAACCGTCGCCATCGAGGTTGCACAGCACCTCGGCTACGATTACCCGCATACTCTGGACGAGCGGATGATGGTCTACTTGAATGGTATCAGAAATCTCGACTGATGCGCTTGCCTACCAATTTCGTATAGGCAGGTTTGTACACGCCTGACTCACGAGACGTGTAGCGGCCCCGCCTCCGCTTGCAGCGCCTTCACGAACGCTGCCGCCGCAGTAGGCAGCGTGCCGCGCTCCAACTTCACCAACGCGCTATCCCGGAACACGGGCGGTAGGTCCGCGACGCTTACAGTCGCCAGCCGCCCCGCCGCTAAATCCTCCGCTACCAGCGTCCGCGTCAGGAAGGCCGCGCCCACGCCACGCAGCACCATCTGCCGCGCCGTGTCAATCGGTACCTCCACCTGCACGCCGCCCAACTCCTCCAGCCGCGCCATCAAGCCGCGCACCGACGGCCCCCACCGGACGTGCAGCAGCGGCCCGCCCGCCAGCGCCACCTCCTCAAGCGCCACCGCTTCCCGCCTCGCCAGAGGGTGACGCGCGGGCACCACCAGCACCAGCGGCTCCCGGAATCTCAGCAGCGGTTCCAAATCTCGGCCCCAGAAGGGCCACGTAATCAGCCCCAGCCGCACCACCCCATCGTCCAGCATCTCCACAATCTGGTCAGTGTGCCCCGCGCGAATGAAAAGCTCTACCTGTGGGTGCTCCATCTGGAACCGCGCAACCGCCGGAGCGAGAAAGCCGCCCGTCAGCGACTCGATGACGCCCAGCGTCACCCGCCCACGCTGCCCCTCCCGCGTCAGCCGCGCCGCCTCGCGTCCCTCCTCCATCACTGACAGCGCCCGCCGCGCGTAGGGCAGGAAGCTCTCGCCCAACTCCGTCAGCGCCAAGCGCCGCCCGCCCCGCACGAACAGCGGCCCGCCCACCGCCTCCTCCAACGTCCGAATGCGCGCGCTGATGGTCGGCTGCGCGATGTCCAGCGACTGCGCCGCCCGGCTGAAGCTGCCCTCCCGCACGATGCGGTCAAATGCCAGTAATTGCTCGGTATCCATGATTCTTGGGCCGTGACTTGCTCTCCCTTTAGAGAAGGAGTTGTTTAGTTGAAGGAAGCGACGACCGACGACCGACAACCGATGACCGCCAACGGCAAACGACGCGACGCTCCGCCCAGGGGCACCCTACGAACTCCCCGGAAACTGCTGCGACGGCATAGCTCTAATGAGAATACACTACTATAGAAAAATTCGATACCAACTATAGCCGCAATCGCCTTGAAAAGCACCCCTCTCTGTTGTATCCTCTTCTTAACAACCTGGCAACAGCAAAAACTCCCGCAGCATAGCACGAAAAGGTGGCAAGGAAGGCACAACTATGGCACAACAATTCGACCACTTCGGAGCGCGTGACACCTTCGACACGGGCAGCGGCAGAGCCGTCATCTACCGCCTCAGCGCCCTGGAATCCCTCGGCAACATTCACCGCCTGCCAGTCTCCGTCCGCATCATGCTGGAGCAGGCGCTGCGGCAGGTGGACGACTTTGAGGTAACGCGCGAGGACGTAGAGCACATCGCGCGCTGGAACGGCGAACTCGACACCAGCCGCGAGATTCCCTTCAAGCCCGCGCGCGTCATCCTGCAAGACTTCACGGGCGTCCCCTCCGTCGTAGACCTCGCCGCGCTCCGCTCCGCGATGGCGGCACTCGGCGGCGACGCGGAGCGCATCAACCCGCTCGTCCCGGTGGACCTCGTGATTGACCACTCCGTTCAGGTAGACCAATTCGGCACGGATGCCGCCCTCTTCTTCAACGCCGAGCGCGAGTTTGAGCGCAACCGCGAGCGCTACGAGTTCCTGCGCTGGGGCCAAAAAGCCTTCAGGAACTTCAGCGTCGTCCCCCCCGCGACGGGCATCGTCCATCAGGTCAACCTCGAATTTCTGGCGAAGGTTGTCCAGGTGCGTGGGCAGGGCGATGATGTGGTCGCCTTCCCCGACACCCTCGTCGGCACCGACAGCCACACCACCATGATTAACGGCCTCGGCATCGTCGGCTGGGGCGTCGGCGGCATCGAGGCCGAGGCGGTGATGCTCGGCCAACCCATCTACATGCTCATGCCCCAGGTGACGGGCTTCAAGCTGACGGGCACCCTGCCGGAGGGCGCGACGGCCACCGACCTCGTGCTCACCGTCACGCAGATGCTGCGGGAGCACGGCGTCGTGGGCCGCTTCGTCGAATTCTACGGCCAGGGCCTCTCGCAGTTGAGCCTTGCCGACCGCGCCACCATCGGCAACATGGCCCCCGAATACGGCGCGACGATGGGCTTCTTCCCCGTAGACGACGAGACGCTGCGCTACCTCCGCATGACGGGCCGCCCCGATGAGTTGGTTCAACTCGTGGAGCGTTACAACAAGGAGCAGGGCCTCTTCCGCACGGACGAGACCGAAGACCCCTTCTTCACCGACACCCTCAGCCTCGACCTGAGCAGTGTGGAAGTGAGCCTCGCCGGGCCGAAGCGCCCGCAGGACCGCGTGCCCCTGACCGAGATGAAGAGTTCCTTCCAGCAGGCGCTCCGCGCCCCGGCGGGCATCAAGGGCTTTGGCCTGCACGACGAGGGCCTGGACCGCACGGCGCTGGTCCGCGACAACGGCTCCAGCGTGCCCATCACGCACGGCGCGGTCGCCATCGCCGCTATTACAAGCTGCACCAACACCTCCAATCCCTCGGTCATGGTCGGCGCGGGGCTGCTGGCGAAAAAGGCAGTTGAGCGCGGCCTGACGGTGCCACCCTACGTCAAGACCTCCCTTGCTCCCGGCTCCCGCGTCGTCACCGAGTACCTGGACAAGGCGGGGCTGACCCCCTACCTTGACCAACTCGGCTTCAACCTCGTCGGCTACGGCTGCACCACCTGCATCGGCAACTCCGGCCCGCTGCCCGAAGCCGTCTCCGACGCCATCAACGAGGGGAACCTCATCGCCGCCGCCGTCCTCTCCGGCAACCGCAACTTCGAGGGGCGAATCAATCCCTACACGCGGGCGAACTACCTCGCCTCGCCGCCCCTGGTCGTCGCCTACGCGCTCGCGGGCACGGTAGACAAAGACCTCACCACTGAGCCGCTAGGCCAGGACCAGAGCGGTAATCCGGTCTACCTCAGCGACATCTGGCCCGCGCCGGACGAGATTCAGGAGACGATTCGCAGTTCGCTTTCACCGGAGATGTTCAACGAGCAGTACGGCAACGTCTACAACGGCAACGAGCAGTGGAACGAGATTCCCGTGCCCGAAGGCGCTCTCTACGAGTGGCGCGAGGATTCCACCTATATCCAGCATCCGCCCTTCTTCCAGAACCTCCCGCCGGAGCCGCAGCCCTTGCAGGACATTCGCGGCGCGCGCGTCCTCGTCCTCCTGGGCGATAGCGTCACGACTGACCACATCTCGCCCGCAAGCTCCATCGCCGTCAAGAGTCCCGCCGGACAGTACCTCATCGAGAAGGGCGTCGAGCCGCGCGACTTCAACTCCTACGGCAGCCGCCGGGGCAACCACGAAGTCATGATGCGTGGCACCTTCGCCAACGCCCGCCTGCGGAACCAGCTTGTCCCCGGCTCCGAAGGCCCCCGAACGCTCTACCTGCCGACGGGCGAGGAGGGCTTTATCTACGACGCCTCCATGCGCTACCAGGAGGAGGGCACACCGCTAGTCGTCCTCGCGGGCAAGGAGTACGGCACCGGCTCCAGCCGCGACTGGGCCGCGAAGGGAACCTACCTGCTGGGCGTCCACGCCGTCATCGCCGAGAGCTACGAGCGCATTCACCGCTCCAACCTCGTTGGCATGGGCGTGCTCCCGCTCCAGTTCATGCCCGGCGAGGGCTGGCAGTCCCTCGGCCTGACGGGCCACGAGCACTTCGACATCCAGGGCATCTCCGACACGATGCAGCCCGGCTCGACTGTCACCGTCACCGCCCGCCGCGAGGATGGCAGCGAGACCACCTTCCAGGCGCGGGCGCGGCTCGACACGCCCGTTGAGGTCAACTACTACCGCAACGGCGGCATCCTGCACACCGTCCTCCGCGCCATCGCGCGCGGCTCGCAGCAAGCGTAATCACCGCAAAAGCAGCTACTATACAAAAGGCTCCGGCTTCTATCGCCAGAGCCTTTTGTATTCCTCGCACTTCTTATGGTTCTGTTTCATCTAATAACTCCTCCAGACCGCTTAAATGTATCAGGCGCAAACAGCGAGTGAGGCGAAAGCGCCTATTGTGGGCAATACCTTAGACATCAATAAAACAGCGAGAGAGGACGGTGACCAGCCGTCCTCTCGTCATGCAGACTGTGGACGTATGGTGACCGGAATGTGCTCTTATTGGCGCGAACAATTGTAGGCCTGAATGGCGAGCCAGTGCTTGGGACGGCACGTGTTAAGGAAGCGTTATAACACGGGACTATAGCGGTGGGACGGGGCAAGAAAACGGGTGCGTTCGCCACGTGTGAAGCGCAACGGAGCAAGTTGGCTGCACACTTTGATTGATTACTCCTTACTCTGCGTAGACTTGCGCTCATAGATATTTACGAGTAGTCCGCATCAACAACTTCGCCAAGTCCCTAGTTGGCAGCATACCCCCTAGAGAGCGGCGTATGATAGGTGCCGACCAATCGTCTTCAATACCGACTAACATAAGGAGCACTGCATCATATTCCTCTGCACTCTTCGTATTATGATATAGATAAAGGATTCTGGTGAGCAGATCGCGTCTGAAGTTAGCATCTACTATCGGATCCAACCTTAAACTGTGCGCCAGTATTTTGAGTTTGTCTAACTCAGACAAGTCTGTATGATTCCATACTCTCTCCATCCCAGCTGTGGCATCTGATAGAGAAGCAAAGCATAACGCTACTACATTCTCCCACCATTGAGATATTAATATGCTTGGAGATATTAGGTTTTCCCAACGACGTTCATTTGCATACCATTTCGCTGCCAAGAACTCTTGTAGTGCCAAATGACTGAACCCGTAAGTGTCTTCTGTCCATTTTACTAGAATACCATAATGAGCACATAGCTCACTTAGAATGACCTCTGCGTCAGTACTAGGTATTCCAAAGCGAGGAAGTTCTTCCTTAAGTAAGTCTACAATGAACCTTTTGTCACAGTATCTCCTTCGCCTATTATGGAAGTTTACCGCGAGATTGGCGTGGAGCCACTTTTTCTTTTCGAGGTCTAGATCACGGAATTTCGCTACTCTAACCACGACCCGGTCAGCATCCCATTGCCATAATAGAGAATTAATACACTGATCAAACATCGCGCTCTGTCGTCTTGAAACATTTAAGTAGCGACGAAATGCGTTACACATCAATACTAGTAATAAGGGTTGACTAGAAACTTCTGCTAATCGGTCGCTCTTATTAATCTGATGAATTAGTCCTTCGGCAGATGGACCGTTATTAATGCCTATAAACCACCGACGAATGAATTCCTCAGTGCGTTCTCTGGTGAAAGGTAATAAAGTCACCTCCTTAAGAAAGGCTAGATCACCTTGATAAGCAGATGAGCGGCATGCAGCTGTAATCTGAATAGTAGGGGTCTCTTGTTTAATCTCTCCTAACTCAGCGCATACCTCCTTGTACCTTGTGAACAACAACTCATCGAGTCCATCGACGTAGATAGTTAAACTTTGATTTAGCCAACTGATGTTCTTGTCTTCGAGGCCCAACAATCTAAGGACCTCACTAATGAGTTCCCGTATGGTCTTGGTTTCTAAGTCTTTCGAATCTACAAAAATCGGCAGACGGGGTTTAGGTGCTTTGAGGCGATTCAAGCACAAATAGGAAAGGAAGGTGGTCTTTCCAGCACCGGCTTCTCCAAGTACAAGTAGTCCTGAAGCGTTGGTAGCCAATTCATCGGGTGTTACATACGTTAAGCGTAGGTGTGGATCAAGGTCTGAGTAGCGACCTGATATTAAACCGGGCCAAAGATTCTTGAAGAGTTCTGGTTCTATGTAGGTAAGTGATAACGCCGTATCTAGTATTAGGGGTTGCACGTATACATCATTGATAAACTGAGGTGAAGGCCGATATGCAACAAAATAAGAGACGCGATTGGTGAGGCGCTCTAGATAATCTTTCAAACAGTCTGAGGCTTTAGAGGAACGTCGTAGCTTGTTAGCTAGTTGCCCTCCTAATGACTCGCCGCCAGAAGACAAAAGGTTCTTGAGTACCTCTGTCGCAATTGCTGACACTATAATAGCTTCCATTGTATGTTCCTCTATGCAGCATATCAGTCGCGTTTGCTTACTGTTGGCATCAATATACCAGGGCAGTTACTCTGGATAAATACCAAACAGAGTGAGGGCAATAGTGTAAGTGATAAGGTCACCAGCCACAGAGGTCAAAGGGGCGTCGATTAACTGGTATACGGGTGAGACCGTGTGCTTGGGTTACTACCTACAATCATGGTATCATCCTGAAGCGCCATCTCAGTTGTAGGTGAGCTACTGTATGCAAAAGGCGGAAACTCGCGGCTGGGAAGCTTCGACAGAAGTATCCGAGTTCTCCGTCTAACCTGAGTTCCATATGATATAATACCTCTGAAGTCACGTATGCATCATAGCCGCAGTATAATAAACGAGTCTAGCTGCAATGTAAAGGGGCCAATTAATTACAGTTAGGGATTCAACTGTGCGCCCTCCAGCCTCAATATGGGGCACCTATGTGGGGTATTTTCCACCCTCCTCGCCTCCCTCATCTCTGTTGACCGCTTCCAAATACATGACACGCATATTTTCGATGTCAATAAATGTACATATCTTTATCGTCAACCTCCATCCTCTCCCCTCTGGCACCCCACCAAAAACGCTTCCAATGTGGGGGAATGTGGGTTTTCCTTCCTCCCTCCGAAGCCCCTGCTCGTGAGTCTGTTTCGGGGCAAGAATCCCGCTTGCCCCGCGCCAACACAGCGCGTCAACGAGCGAACCGTGCTATCATAGTGCCGCATCAGCAAGCCACAGGAGAGGCATCATGACCACCCACGCAGACTTGACGCTCGTCACAGCCGAGGCATTGGAACAAATACCTTCAACGGATGAGCGCACCGAGTTGGTCAGAGGAGAGATAAGAACAATGGCACCTGCCGGAGAGGAACACGGCGAGATTGCGGGTAGTGTCTATGGTGCCCTGTACCAGTTCGTCCGCCAGCGCAAACTAGGGAAAGTCTATGCGGCAGAGACGGGATTTGTCCTCTCCCGCGACCCTGATACTGTGCGCGCTCCTGACGCGGCTTTCGTCTCAAGTGACCGCCTCAGTCACAAGCGCAGAACAACCTTTTTCGACGGCCCGCCTGATTTGGCCGTTGAGGTCGTCTCGCCTTCCGAGACCGAGCGCGACGTGAAAGAGAAAGTACAGGACTATCTCCGGGCCGGAACCCGGCTGGTGTGGATTATCCATCCCCCTACCCGGACTGTCACCGTCCATCATCCGCTATCGCAGCCGCTTGTGCTGACCATCGAGGACACCCTGGATGGAGAGGACGTAGTGCCCGGCTTCACAGTGGCTGTACGAGAGATTCTTGAGTGGGAACTATAACCGGAGCCTATATGTCTATCATTGATCTACGCAGCGATACCGTCACCCAACCCAGCCCTGCCATGCGCCGCGCGATGGCTGACGCCGAACTCGGCGACGATGTGTACGGCGAAGACCCAACCGTCAACCGTCTCGAAGCCCTCACCGCCGAGATGCTTGGCAAGGAGGCCGCCTTATTCGTACCGAGCGGCACGATGGGCAACCTCATCGCCCAACTCGTCCACTGCGGGCGCGGCGACGAACTCATCGTCGGTGATCAGGCTCACACCTTCCGCTATGAGGCGGGCGGCAGCGCGGCAGTCGGCGGCATTCACCCTTACACCATCCAAACTGACCCCGATGGCACCCTGCCACTCGACAGAGTGCGGGACGCCGTGCGCGACGAGAACCCGCACTACCCGCGCACCAAACTCCTCGTAGTCGAGAACAGCCACAACCGTATGGGCGGGCGCGCCCTGCGTCCCGCCTATCTGGCCGAGGCGCGCGCCCTCTGCGACGAGGTTGGCATCGGCTTCCACTGTGACGGCGCGCGCATCTGGAACGCCGCCGTAGCGTGCGAGGTCAGCCCCGCCGAGTTGGCCGCGCCCTTCGATTCGCTCTCCGTTTGCCTCTCCAAAGGGTTGGCCGCGCCCGTAGGCTCCCTCGTCGTAGGCGACGAGGGGTTCATCCACGAGGCGCGCCGCGCCCGTAAGATGCTCGGTGGAGGCATGCGGCAGGCGGGCGTCATCGCTGCTGCCGGAATCGTCGCCCTCACCGAGATGCAGGAGCGCCTCGCCGACGACCACGAGCACGCGAAGCTCCTTGCCGAAGGGCTGGAGGAGGCGGGCTTCCACATCCCTCACGTCGTCGAAACCAACCTCGTCATCTTTGAGCAGCCCGAAGTGAGCGAACCGACCCCCGCCGAGCGTAGCGCCGCCTGGCGCGAGCATGGCCTGCTCATCTCGCCTGTTGGCGGGCGACGCTTCCGCGCCGTCACCCACTACGGCATCGAGCGCGACGACATCGAACGAGCCTTGGAGATTATTCGCGCGTGAGGACCGTCCTCACGCTGAAGAACGAGCACGACTGGAACCTGCCTGCCGACTTCCAGCACGACGATGTACGCTATTCGGGCAGTCTCGTGAGGCACTTTCTGGAGGCGTGGACCAACGAGGGAGATATCATCTTCGACCCGTTCGCGGGGTACGGGACAACCCTGCGCGTAGCCGAGGCGATGGGCCGCGTGTCCTACGGTGTAGAGTTCGATGCCCGGCGCTACGAATACGTCAGGTCGCAACTCAGGCACCCTGACAACCTGATTCTTGGGGACTCGCGCCAACTGGCAACCTACGCGCTGCCACCCTTCGACCTCTCCATCACCTCGCCGCCCTACACGCAAAAGGACGGGCGAGAGAACCCATTCACCAACTACTCCACCGAGGGCGGCGGGTACGAGGCATATCTGGGGGAGTTGGAGGGCATCTACGCGCAGGTGGAAAGGCTCATGAAGCCTCACGCCCGCGTTGTTATCGAGGTCTCGAATCTCAAGGGCAGCGCGGGCGTGACGACGCTGGCCTGGGACGTAGCCAGCGCCGTGTCAAAGGTCTTGCGCTTCGAGGGTGAAATCGTCGTGGCGTGGGACCACTACAGCTATGGCTACGACCACAGCTACTGTCTGCTCTTCACCAAACCCGCCTGATACGGGCGCTAGCCCGCCATCGAGCAGGCGAGCGCCGCTGCGCCCAGCACGCCTACATCGTCGCCGCAGGCGGCGGGCACGATATCGTATGTACCGTGATAGGACTTCATCGTGCGCTCCTCCGCCGTGTCCCGTATCGGGTCCAGCAGGAGGTCGCCCGCGTTCGTCACGCCGCCGCCGAAGAGGAACCGTTGTGAGTTGAACAGGTGGACCAGATTGGCGACCATCATGCCGATGTACTCGCCCGCCTGCCGGAGCACGTCACAGGCCAACTCGTCGCCTTCCCGCGCCGCCTGCACCACGTCCTCCGTCGTAGGTATCCGGCCTAGCTGTTCGAGCGAACTTGGCACCCCACGCGAGAGCCGTGCCCTCGCCTCCCGCGCGATGTTTGGCCCACTTGCCAGGGCCTCCACGCACCCGCGATTGCCGCAGTTGCAGATGGGGCCGTCCGGTACAATCTGCATGTGCCCCACCTCCGCCGCCATACCTTGCGCGCCGAGCAGCATCCGGTTATTCACGATGATGCCGCCGCCAATGCCCGTCGAGACCGTGATGTACACGATGTCGCTCAGGCCCCGGCCCGCGCCGTAGCGGTGCTCCGCCAGCGCCGCCAGGTTCGCGTCATTGCCAATCCACACGGGCAGGTTCACGCGCTGTCGCAGCTCTTCCGCGAGGTGGATATTCTCCCAGCCCGGCAGGTTGGGTGCCTGGAAGATGACCCCTTCGTAAGGGTCGAGCGGGCCGGGCGCAATCGCTCCAACGCCCACCAACTCGTCGCCCTGCGGGACGTGCGAGGCCACCTCGCGCACCGCCTCACCGAGACGGTCAATCACCGCCTTCGGGCCGAGTTCGGCCATCGTCTTGCGCTTCAACTGCTCGACGATCTGCCCCTCTTCATCCACCAGTGCCGCGCGAATGTGCGTCCCGCCGAAATCCACGCCAATGACGTATTTCATGGCCTGACTGCTCCTCGAACTCTCTTGCTCTCACCACATGAACGCTGCCACTTGCTTCGGCCCTCATCATCTCACACCAGCAAGGAGACCGCAAGGCTACCTTGCCTGCTCCAGCGTGTGCCATACGCGCTCCACGTACTCCTGAACAGACTGGCCGTAGCGTTCGCTCTCCGCCCGTGGGCGCGGAATCTCGACGGCGAAGTTGCCGATGACGCGTCCTGGGCGCGGACTCATCGTGACAACCCTATCCGCCAGAAAAACCGCCTCCTGAATGTCGTGAGTGACGAAGAGCACGGTGGGCCGCGTGCGCTCCCATAAATTAAGGAGCAGTAGGTTCATCTCGCTCCGCAGCATCATGTCCAGCGCCCCAAACGGCTCGTCCATCAGCAGGAGGCGCGGCTGGTTTATCAACGCCCGTGCCAGCGAGACCCGCTGCTGCATTCCGCCGCTCAACTCGGCAGGCAAAGATTCCTCGAAGCCTGTCAGTCCCACCGCCTCCAACATCGCTGCCACGTCCGCATAGTCATCACGCCCGGTGATTTCCAGAGGGAGCCGCACGTTGTCCACCACACTCCGCCAGGGGAGCAGCGTCGGCTTCTGGAACGCCATCCCAATATCGGCGGGCGGCTCCATTAAGGGCTGTCCCTTGTAGAGGATGCGCCCCTGTTCAGGCTGCAACAGCCCGCCGAACATCCTCAACAACGTCGTCTTGCCCGAACCGCTTGGCCCCACAAGCGCCACGAACTCGCCCTCCCGCACTCGCAGCGAGATGTCCCGAACGGCGAGCACGTCTCCCGACGGCGCGCGAAAGTGGTGGCTCACGTTCTCGGCAATCAGCAGAGGCTGCACCGGGGAAGCTGATGGATTCTGTCTCACGTCTTGAGAGCCTTAACCTCGTCCAGTATCCGGTTCGCGAGTTCTCGCTTGGAGAGCGGCGGCAACTCCTCGTGCCCATCGTGGCGCACCAGCGTCGCCTGCACGAGGTCGCCGCCAAAGGTCTGCGGCACCGGATTGGCGACAATCATGTCCAACTCTTTCCGCAGGAGTTTGTCGCGCGCGTTCGCCAGCAATTCCTGCGTTTCTGCTGCCCAACCGATAGTCACCAATCCTAACGGCTTTGCGCCCGCGACGGTCATCAGAATATCCGGGTTGCGCGTCAACTGAATCGAGAGGTCGCTGTCGTTCTTCTTGATTTTCTGCTCGGCAACCTGCGCTGGGCGGTAGTCCGCCACCGCCGCCGCCATCAGCAGCGCGTCCGCCTCCTGAATGGCCTGCAAGACTGCCGCCCCCATCTCCCGTGCGCTCTCGACGTGCTGTACTTTGACGCCGAAGGGCGGCTCCAGGGCCACCGGGCCGGAGATGAGGGTGACGCTCGCGCCGCGCCGCGCCGCCACCTCCGCGAGGGCGTACCCCATCTTACCCGACGAGTGATTGGAGATGTAGCGCACGGGGTCAATCGCCTCGCGCGTGCCGCCCGCCGTCACCACGATTCGGAGGCCGCGCAGGTCGTTTGGGCCAAGCGCCTGTTCCAGTGTGGCGAGGATATGTTCCTCCGGTGCCAGCCGTCCGACTCCCCTCGCGCCGCTCGCCAGATAGCCCGCGTCCGGCTCGACAATCCACGCGCCGCGCTCCCGCAGGGTGGCGAGGTGAGCCAGGGTGGCGGGGTGCTCCCACATGCCGCTCTCCATCGCGGGAGCGAGGACCAGCGCGCCCCGCAATGCAAGGGCCGTCGTGGTGAGGTAGTTATCCGCGAATCCGAGCGCTAGCTTGGCGATGGTATTGGCTGTCGCGGGGGCGACCAGCAGCGCATCGGCCTCTTTCGCCAGTGTGACGTGCCCAATCTCTGTCTCTGCCAGCAGCGACCACATATCGGTCAGCACGGGGCGGTGGGTAATCGCCTGGAACGAGAGCGGCTGCACCATCTTGGTCGCCGCCTCCGTCATCATCACGTCAACGGTTGCCCCCGCCTGCGTCAGGCGGCTTGCAAGCGCCACCGCCTTGTAGGTGGCGATGGAGCCAGTAACGCCGAGCAGGATGTGCTTGTTAGCGAAGCGTGACATGGACGGGATACAAGATGCGAGATGCGGGATATGGGATGTGAGATAACGACGTTAGGTGTGTGAGTGGGAAGAAAGGCAGGACTGTTATAGTATAGCCTGAAATGGCGGCTTTGAAACTGAGGCAGGAGTACGAGCAGGGCCGTGTCGAAGTCGCGCAACTTGCTACTTAATTGTGCCGCAACAACTTAGATGCCTGTTAACAATACTGGCCTTCGGGTGGATTTATCGCGCTGGCATACTGGCCGTTACTGGCCTATTGTTGTCAGGTCAGTTGTATCTGGCTCCCTTCTCTTCTCCAACTTCGACATAGCCTTGGGGGTACAAGATGGCGGAAGTTTACATAGGGTTGGGGTCGAACCTGGGAGAGCGGGAGGCGAATCTGGCGGCGGCGCGGGTGCGGCTCACGCACGAGGGATGGGTCCGGTTCACGCGGTGCTCCCCACTCGTGGAGACGGAACCCTGGGGGCCAGAGCCGCAGGAGTGGTATCTCAATCAGGTGTGCCAGGCAGAAACCCCGCTCGCGCCCTCTGCGCTCATGCGGTGGCTCCTCGCCGTTGAGCGGCTTGGCGGGCGCGACCGCACCATTGAGCGGCGCTGGGGGCCGCGCATGATTGACCTGGACCTGCTGGCCTACGATGGGCTGGAGTATAGTGACCATCTCGTAGAGGTGCCGCATCCGCGCCTGCACCAACGCCGCTTCGTGCTGGAACCCTGGGCGGTGATTGCGCCCGACTGGCGGCACCCCCGCCTCGGCCTCACTGTCGCGGAGGTGCTGGCGCGGGTGGAGGACACGGGCATCGTGCGGCCCTACGGCTCAGAGCGGGCCTCAGCCATCCAGTAGTGGATGCGGTTCATTAGCGTGGGCGGGAACATGCCGCCGCGAACCCGCACGCGCCGCAACGTGAGTAGATTTTCCGTCGAGTGCGTGACGCCCTGTTTCGTGGTCACAGCAATCCAGTAACCCGCCTCCCCCGCGAGGTGCGCCACCTCCTCGTCGAACCTCCCGTAAGGATAGGCAATGGAGTGGACCTCCTGCCCCAGACGCTGCTCAAGCATGGCGCGGGAGATGACCAACTCCTGCCAGACGCGGGTGGCATTCAGTTTCGGAAGCTCCTCGTGGTTCACCGTGTGGGACCCTATCTCCATGCCCGCGTCCCGCATCTCCACCAGTTGCTCCCACGTCACATAGTCATTGTACCGCTCCTCTACGAGGTCGGTGATGACGAAGAAGGTGCCGACGAAGCCTTCCTCCTTCAGAATGGGGAAGGCGTTGGTGTAGTTGTCGCGGTACCCATCGTCAAAGGTGAGGACAATGGGCTTCTCCGGCAAGGGCGCTCCCTGCTGGAGCGCGTAGAGCAACTGCGAGAGCGTGATGGAGGTGTAGCCCTGCTCACGCAGGGTGACGAGTTGCGCGCGGAAGAGGTCTGGGCCAACGCTCAGGTCGCGGCGGTAGCGGTCACTGCCCGGCGGTGGCTCGCTGATGTAGTGGTACATCAGAATGGGCACCTTCAGGATGCGTTGCGCGCCGTCTGGCGTGGGGAGTAGCGTCGGGGTCGAAGAAGGTGTAGTCGTGACTGTCGGTGGCGCTACCTCTGTGGCTGGTGCGGGCTGAGTTAGGGGGATGTCCTCAGTGGGGGAGGGCGGAACGGTTGGTGTCCAGGGAATGCCCGGTTCGCCCAGGGTTCCCTCCGTGCGCTCGAAGTCCACGCGAACCACCTGCCGCCCGGTGCCATCCTCGCAGCCACTCTCTGTCGTCTCGACGGCGGTTCCGCCGCTCAACAGCGTCCCATCGTCGGCCACGACGGCGACGAGCCACCAGCCCGCGCGAGGCTTCGTGTCCAGCATCACCTCGTACCAGCCCGGCCCCAGCGCCGGGTTGTCGCCTGTTGGCAGGCTCCATAGCTGGTCGGGCGGGGCCTCCGGCCACCAGACACGCACGCGCACCCCGTTCAACGGGGTGAGGCCGTCCTGGACGAGACCCTGAATCGCGGTGCGGTTGCAATCCGGCCCGGCCAGAATTGGGTCTGCCATGAAGCGGCCCGGCGGTGGCTGGGTGGCAGTCACGCTCGGCGTGAGCGTGGGCGTGGGAAGCGGCGGCTCGGTTGGCGGGGCCGGGGCCTGCGTCTCAGTCGGGAGCGGAGTCTCCGTTGGGCTGGGCGCTTCCGTTGCGGTTGCCGTGGGGGAGGGCAAGAGCAGCATGGCGAGCGCCCTGTCGGGCCTGAAGCCGCTATGCCAGCCCCCATTGATGCCGATGATGACGGCCACGCAGATGGAAAAGAGAAAGAAGGTGACAGGGAAATAGGCAAAGCGCGACGCCCGCGTGCGTGCGCGGCGCGGCCTTTGGCGGCGGGGCTGAACCTCTCCCCAGGTAATTCTCTCTTGACCCTCAACCATAAATCGTGTGTCGCGTTGCGTGCTCAGTTGGGATCAATCGCCGATAGCAGCGCCATCAGGCGGTCGTGGTCCTGTTTGAGGAGCAGGGCGCTCTCGCGGGCGGCCTGCTCCAGCCAGACGGTATCGTCGCCGCGCCGCGCGGCCATGCGCCGGATGTGCGCCGCCAGCACCTGTTCGCCGGGCACCACGCCGCCCGCACTCAGCAGGAGGCGGAAATAGGTAAGGTTCT
>DASVVH010000440.1:0-8953 GCA_036386615.1 Ardenticatenaceae bacterium | reverse complement strand
CTTTGCCGGGGATACAACGTCACCTGGCGCGTGTCCCAACTGGATCGCCGATACCTTAGCGTATCCAGCTACTGTTAAGATACAAGCCGGGGATGGAGAGGCGCGTCGTTTGCGCCTCGTAATCCTCGGCGGCTTCCCCCTCTGCACTACCCCCTTCTCCAACAGGTATTACACGAAGGCACATAGCAAAAACCCGAAATCGGCACTCAAATTTGAATATCCGTTCTACTAGAATGTCCCCCTCTAACTTGTCCATCTAACTTGAAACTCAGGAGGAGAAAATGCCGTTCACCGTGGCCGTTCTCGCCCTAAAGCGCCTACCTTTGGTATGTCCGTTCTTTGTATCTGTTCTTTGTGTCCGTTCTCGCCTAAAGCGCCTACCTTTGGTTGTGTCCTCTGTGCCTCTGTGGTGAAATCCCTATCCGTTGCCGTACTTCATCCTTCATCCCTCATCCTTCATCCTTTCCAATGTCACCGCTCAAGCTGGCGATGGACATGCAGGATGCGCTGAATAGCAGTCACGTTGGAGAGCACGGCGAGGACGGCTAGAGCAATCAGCATCTGGCCCGATACGAGGCCCACAATGAGCACCACGATGCGCTCGAAGCGCGTGAAGAGGCCCACCTTGCACTCCACGCCGATGCCCTCGGCGCGGGCGCGGGTGTACGAGACGAGCAGCGAACCGATGATGGCGGCGTAGACCAACATCACCTCCAGTTGCGACCCCTGCCCCGTGTACCACCACAGCAGGCCGCCGTAGATGGCCGCCTCCGCCCAACGGTCGGTCGTCGAATCGAGGAAGGCACCGAAGCGCGTCACGCGGTTGGTCTGGCGGGCGAGGCTCCCATCCAGCGCGTCAAAGGCCGCTGCCAGCGCCACCAGCACCGCCCCCGTCACGAAGTTGCCCTGCGCCAGCACCAGGCCGATGCCGAACATGAACACCGTGCCAATCAGCGTCAGGCCATTCGGCGTCAGGCCAAGCCTGTGCATCAGCATGGCGAGCGTCGCCACGATGCCCTGCGTGCGCCCGCGTAGCCAGTCAGTAATCATCAACGTGCTCCAATTCTTGCCGCCCCAGGTAAGGGCGAGGGGGCGCGGCCCTCACGAGCCAGAACTTCCCGGTAAAACGACTCTACCTCGCGGCTCACCCGGCTCCAGTCGTAGCGCCCCACCTCGCGCAGCGCTGCCTCGCGCAGCGCCTCGCGCCGGGCCGGATTACGAAGCAGGCGGATGAGCGCCCCGGCCAGCGCCTCGTCGTCCTCCGGCGGCACCAGTTCGCCCGTGACGCCCTGCCGGATAACGTCCCGGTACCCCGCGATGTTGGTGGCGACGACAGGCGTGCCCGCCGCCATCGCTTCCAGCAGCACGATGCCGAAGCTCTCGAAGCCCGTGCTCGGCGCACAAAAGAGGTGCGCCGTTCTGTACCACCGCGCCTTCTCCTCTTCCGAGATGTACCCGACGAACTTCACGTCGCGGATGCGGAAGTGGCGCGCGTAGCGCACGTAAGACTCGCGGTCCTCGCGGTCGAAAGCACCCGCCACGATGAGCCGCGCCTCCGGCACCGCCTCCTTGACCGTGCGGAAAGCACGCAGCAGGTAGCGGAAACCCTTGCGCTTCTCGAGCCGCCCCACGAACAGGATGTTGAGCTTGCCGTCGTCCAGGTACTCCTGAAAGGGCTGGACGTGGCTGGCCTGAAACTGCGCGACCTCGATGCCGTTGGGAATGATACGGTACTCGCCGGGAGAGAGCGTTCGCGCAAAGTCCCGCGCCGCCGTGCTGACGGCAATCCGCCCGTGCAGCTTCTCCATGAAGTAGCGATAGACGCGGGTGCCGCCGTATTCGACGCCGTATGAGGTCTCGCGGAACTGGTGAAACGTACCAATATTGACCGAATGGGAATAATGCAGCACGGCGGGGCCGATGGCCCAGGTCGTGGGCTGATGCAGGTGAACGATGTCGTAGTGGCGGCGGCCAAGCACGCTCTTGACCTCCCCCACAACCGAGGGCGAGATGCTGATGCGCGCGATAGAGCCGGAGATGGGCAACGGGAAGATGCCCACGTCCAGCCGCACGAATCCCTCCTCAGTTGGCTCCTCCGACGAGGTGGGCGCGAGAATATCCACATCGTGCCCATGCTCGCGGAGGTGGCGGCCCAGGTGGTGAATGTGCAGGTTCACGCCGCCGGGGTAGGCATAGTCGTAGGGGGAGACAAGGGCAATCGAGAGGGGAGAGGTCATCCTACCACCCTCCCCTCGTGTACCGGGTGAGGCAATGCTTCCTCTCCCTCCCGACACGCCTCCTGCCACACTGGCGTGGTCAGCACCCACTGCCCCGGCTGCTCGCGGATAAACGACTCGTATTTCGCCAGCAGGCGCATCATCCCCTCCTGCACAGCCGCCTCCATGTCGGCGGGCTTCGTCGGCAGGTCGAGCGGCGGGTAGATGACCGCCTCGTAGCGGTTGGCGGGCATCCGGCGGCAGTGGGCCACGATGAGGGGTGCGCCCGTTCGCAGCGCCAGCCGCACCGCCCCCGTCGGGAAGAGGGCAGGCTCGCCGAAGAAGGGGAGGCAAAGCCCCGTGCCCACCACGTTCCTGTCGGCCACGATGCCCACAATCCGGTTCTCCTTCTTCAAATCACGCATCACGCTAATCAAAGGGCCGTCAACGGGCACGACGCGCGCCCCCAAACTCTCGCGCTGCTTCACGAGAAATTGAAAAAGCGCTTCCGGCTGCAAATGCTCGGCTATCACAGTAAAAGGATACCCCTTCAAAACCAGCGCCTCCCCAACGATGTACGGGGCACCGTAGTGGGCGGAACTCATAATCACACCGCGCCCCTGTTCTAGCGCGTTCTCCAGATGCTCCAACCCGTGAAAGTCAATCCTGTCAAAAATCTCTGCCGTCATCCCCGGAATGCGAAACTCGTCAACGTAATTCCGCGCGAGCGTGCGAAAGACAATACGGCTCTGGAGCGCCAATTGTCGCGCCGTCGCGCCGGGGCCGAGCGCCCGCTGCTGGTTGTGCTCGACGTTGGCCCGCGCCCGCCTGTCCACGAGCCAGAGCAGGTCGCCCATCACGTCCGCTAAACGATAGCTGGCGGCAAGTGGCAAACGCGGCATAAAGGCGTATAGGAGCCGATAGATAGACAGCATCATCGGTAGCGCCGTTCCAATACTCTACAATTCACGAAGATGAGATGAAGAGGCACGGTAAGGCGCTGGCCCCACCGTGCCCCTCTCGAACCCGCCATTTCAGGCAGGCAGCGTCTCGTTGTCTTCGCCCCGAATGAAGGCTTCGGTCTTCTGGTGGGCCTGATCGTCGGGTAACTGAATGGGCGGCGACTTCTTGAAGTAGCTGCTCGGCCCCACCAGCGTCCCGCTCAAGCCCCGGTCGAGGCCAAGCTTGGCGCAGCGCAGGGCGTCAATCACGACCCCCGCCGAGTTCGGGCTGTCCCACACTTCAAGCTTCATCTCGATGTTGAGCGGCACGTCCCCGAAGGAGCGGCCCTCCATGCGGATGTAGGCCCACTTGCGGTCACTCAACCAGGGCACGTAATCCGACGGGCCGATGTAGACATCCTCCGGCGGCAACTCGTAATCAAGCTGCGAGGTGACGGCGTTCGTCTTGGAAATCTTCTTGGATTCCAGGCGGGCACGCTCCAGCATGTTGTAGAAGTCCATGTTGCCGCCCACGTTCAACTGCGCCGTGCGCTCCAGCTTCACGCCGCGATCCTGAAAGAGGCGGGTAAGCACGCGGTGGACGATGGTCGCGCCCACCTGCGACTTGATATCGTCGCCAATCACCGGCACCCCCGCGTCGCGGAAGCGCTGCTGCCAGTATGGCTCGCGCGCGATGAAGACGGGGATGCAGTTCACGAAGGCGCAGCCCGCGTCCAGAATCTGCTCCACGTACCACTTAGTCGCCATCTCGGAGCCGACGGGCAGGTAGGAGATGACCACGTCAGTGCGGGTGTCCCTCAGCAACTCGACAATGTTGTCGGTAGGACCCTCAGCCTTGGTAATCTTCTCCTTCAGGTATTTGCCCAGGCCATCGTGAGTCATGCCCCGATAGACCTGGACGCCCGTGTGCGGCACGTCCGTGAACTTGATGGTGTTGTTCTGCCCGGCCCACATCGCCTCAGAGAGGTCTTTGCCGACCTTCTCCTTGTCAATGTCAATTCCGGCGGTGAACTCGATGTCGCGGATATGATAGCCACCCAGGTTGACGTGCATCAGACCCGGAACCTGCTCGCACTCGTCCGCGTTCCTGTAATACTCCACTCCCTGAATCAGGGAGTTGGCACAATTGCCGACGCCGATGATGGCGACGCGCACCTTCTTATCTTCTGCCACAAATCGCCTCCCGCTATGGACGACCAAAGTCCAAGCAACTCGTATCTGTTAAAACGGAATAGGACGTCAGAGTATCGTATCCGAAAGGGGCAGCATGTCAAAGAAAATGGGGTGCGAGCTACGGGATGCGAAACCTACGATGGTGGTAGAGCGGTAGTGGCGAGCGATGAGCGGCTCAGGGCTACGCCAGAATCGCGGGACTTGGAATATGCTTGCGTAACTACATCGAAGGTATGTGCCACTAAACTGGCCTTTTTCTCTCGCCAGTACTGGCCGTTACTGGCCTTTACTGGCCTCGGCCCCATCTGCCCGTCTCCCTCTCACTTCTTTCCCGCATGGGCGCGGCCCTGACGTGTGGGCTTGGGCGGTTGTCAGGGTGTACGGGAGACGTTTATAATCTGGTTGCCTGGAGACCCGAACATGGTGCATGAATATGGAGCAGCCCGTTAAGCCGTACACCCTCACGCCGATAACGCATCCCGACGCGCAGCCCTTCCGTTGGGAGGGCCGCGCGCCCGCCTGCCTGCTTGCTCACGGCCTCACCTCTACGCCCTGGGAGGTCCGCCCGGTGGGGCTGGCCCTACGCGATGCAGGTTTCCACACGGAGAGCCTGTGGCTGCCGGGGCACGGCACGAGGCCCGAAGATTTAGGGAAGGTGCGCTGGCGTGACTGGACAAACGCCGTGGAAGAGCGCTTCGACCAGATGCAGCGCGACCACGGGCGGGTGGCTGTCTTGGGAACGTCGCTGGGCGGGGCACTGGCACTCTGGCTGGCGGCGGAGAGGCCAGTCGTCGCGGTGGTAACGATGGGTGCCCCCGTCTGGATAGATTCCAGAGCGCGGTGGGCGCGCCTGCTCTCCTACATTCGGCCCTTCCAGACCAAGCGCCCAAAAGGGAGTGCCATCTTCGACGACGAGGCGCGGCTGCGCCACCCCAGCTACCCGAAGTCTTCGCTGCGCGCGGTGGCGGAGATGTGGGACTTCATGAAGGCGCTTCGGCCACACGTTCATAAGATTACGGCTCCCCTGCTGGTCTGCCATGCGCGTCGGGACTCGGTGGTTGCCCCGACGAGCGCGGAGTGGATTTACTCGCAGGCGCGAAGCGAGACGAAAAAGCTGCTCTGGCTGGAGAACAGCGACCACATCATCACGGAGGACTTCGACCACCCCATCGTCACGCGCGCGGCAGTGGACTGGATCCGGCAGGTGGCTTCGACGGAGGAGTGAACGAGTTTCGACAGCCTGGGGTATTTACTGCGACGCTGGATTATGTCAAAAGTGTAATCTCAGCGTTTGGTGGTTCTGCTATAATAAGGGTCTCCTTCTCGTGTCGCGCGGGGAGGAACGCTCGCGCGGGCATAGGTTTGCCTTAAAAAGCGAACGTCCCAGGTGTCGCGGGCCTGGGACGTTCTCAGAAGGAGGAGAAAGAGAATATGCTGTTGTCTAAACATAATATTACCCCACTCCTCACTGCCCGACCCAACGCCTACCCTACGATTCCCCTACGCAATTCCCCTGATTGCTAGAGTTGGACGGTCGGATGCAGAAAAAGCTCTCTCGCATCGTCTTGGTCGCCGTGCTCGCCCTGTGCGCGCTGGTGCTCTCTCTGCCTGCCGCGCCCGCGCGTGCCCAGGAAGAGCCGACGGCGATTGACCAGTTGCTTGCTCAAATGTCGCCTGAAGAGCGGGTAGGGCAACTCTTCCTCGTCACCTTTCCTGGAACCGATGTGAGCGATGCCAGTATGGCCGCGACACTGGTGCGCGAGCTTCGTGTCGGCGGGGTGGCGTTGCGGGCCTCCAACGGCAACTATCAGAACGACGACGATAATGTCTCAGAGTTGGTGACGCTGACCAATGGCCTGCAAGCACTGGCGCGAACCGACGGGCCAGAGGGCGGGGAGGAGGAGCCGTTCATCCCCCTCTTCATCGCCACCGACCTCTATTCCCCCACGCCCCTCTATGCCGATGGGCTGCCGCAGGGCGCTTTCACGCGCATCCCCTCCGAGATGGCGATGGGCGCGACCTGGAAGCCCGACAACGCGGAAGCGGTTGGGCGCATCGTCGGGCAGGAGTTGGCGGCGGTGGGCGTGAACCTGCTGCTCGGCCCCGCGCTGGACGTGGTGGACGCGCCCCGGCCCCAGCAGACGAACCCCGGCACCCGCACCTTCGGCGGCGACCCTTACTGGGTGGGCAAGATGGGGCTTTCCTTCGTGCGCGGCGTCACGACAGGCAGTGGGCGAAGCGTGGGGACCGTCGCGCGGCACTTCCCCGGCCTGGGCAGTAGTGACCGCAGCGCCAACGAGGAGATTGCCGCCGTCCAGAAAACGCTCCAGGAACTCCAGCAGATTGACCTGCCGCCCTTCTTTGCCGTGACCAGCCCCAACGTGATAACCGGCACGGTGGATGGGCTGATGACCACGAACCTGCGCTATAGGGGCTTGCAAGGCAACATCCGGCAGACGACGCGCCCCCTCGCCCTGGACCCGCAAACCCTGCCCGTCGTCATCAACCAGCCCGAACTGCAACCCTGGCGGCAGGCCGGGGGAATCCTCCTGAGCGATGAGTTGGGCGCGATGGCGCTGCGCCGCTTCTACGCTCAACAATCTGAGAACGGGAGCTTCCCAGCCGTTCAGATTGCGGACGACGCGTTCAATGCGGGAAACGATCTGCTCTTCCTCTCCGATTTCGCGGCAGAGGAAGATTGGGACTCGCGCCTCGCCAACATACGCGCAACCATCCAGTCCTTCACCGACAAGTACCGGAACGATCCCGTCTTCGCGCTGGACGTGGACGAATCGCTGCGCCGCCTGCTTGCCTTGAAGCTACGACTCTATGGCGGTGATTTTGCTGCGGCGACGGCCCCTCTCCCCGACCCGGCCACCTTCGACAACAGTCCCTTTGCCCTGCCTGAGAGCCGCAGCGAAATCGCGCGTATCGCTCAGGAATCGGCGACCCTGCTCTACCCTGCGCCGGAAGAGCTTGCTGACCGGCTTCCCGGCCCACCCGGCCTCGGAGAAAGCATTGTCATCCTGACGGACGCGCGTACCATCCGCGACTGTGTAACGTGCCCGGAGCGGCCTATCATCGAGGTAAACGAGTTTCAGGAGAGCCTGTTGCGCCGCTATGGGCCGCAGGGCAGCCGCCAGCTTACTCCCGACCAGATTACCAGCCTCAGCTTCGAGCAGTTGAACGCTCTCGCCGTTCCGACCATAGACCCCCCTTCGCTGGAGCTAGACGAGGCGGTGCGGAACGCCGATTGGCTTATCTTTTTGATGCAGAACGTCACAACTGAAGTACCTCATAGTGACGCGCTCCGCAACTTCCTGCGCGAATTTCCGGGCCTGGTACCGGGGCAGAAGCTGGTAGTCTTTGCCTTCGGCGCACCCTATTACCTGGACGCGACAGAGGTGAGCAAGGTCACGGCTTACTACGGCTTCTACTCGCCTATCGCCAACTTCGTGGACGCGGCTGCACGGCTGCTCTTCCAGACGTACTCGCCGCCCGGCGCGCCGCCCGTCAGCACCTACCCGTTGCTGAATTATCGCCTGGATGTCCAGCTTGCCTCCGACCCCAATCAGGTGGTCCAGTTCTGCGAGGATAGGCCGGAGATACCGGATACGACCTGTGTGCCGCCCCCCTCCATCATTGAGGGAGACCCCGCAGGCAACGAAATCAGGCTACGGACCAGTGTCATCCGGGACCGCAACGGCAATCCGGTGCCGGATGGAACGGACGTGGTCTTCAGGCTGCGCTATCCGGCGGAGAACGTGAATCTGGATGACCAGCGCGCTCAGACGGTGAATGGTGTGGCGCGAACGGTCGTGCCGCTCAACCGGCCCGGCCTGCTGGCGATTAGCGTCGAGAGCAGTGATCCGCCCTCGTTCAGCAGCAGCACGCTCCAGGTTCAGATTAGCGGTGTAGAGCCGCCCGTCGTGGCGACGGCCACGCTCCCGCCACCTACGGAGACGCCGACTCCTACGCCAAGCCACACGCCAACTGCCAGCGCTACTCGCACCCCTCGGCCCACGCGCACCGCCACGCCACCGAGGCCAACCCCCACTCCCACCCCTACCCCTGTCTCACGCTTTGGACAGCAGAACGACGGGTTTGGCTGGTGGACCTTCTTCGGAGCGATGGTTGGGCTGCTGGCAGTCGGGGGCGTCGGGGGCGTCACGGGAACTCAGGGGCGTGATGCGCTCGTGCGCCGCATTCTGCTCGTGGCAGTCTGTGGTCTGGCAGGCTATCTGCTCTACCTGATACCCTACGCCTTCCGCCTCCTCCCTGACGGTTTTAACGGCTGGGGAGCCATCTTCCTCGCGGTGCTCGGCGGCTTCATCGCCCTTGTGCGAGAGCCATAATTCCACCTGAAGAGACGATTTGGCAGGAGGACGGCATAATACCAGTTGAACAAAGAGGTGGCACAAAATGAGTGGTCAGAGGGGACAAGAACTCCCCGGAGGGGAGTGGCGAAAGCGGTAGATATCGTGTTGGTTGTCAAGCGGCAGTCTGCCCGTGCAAAGGGTCAAACGGTCGCCCGGACTTGAGCACACCGAAGACTAGATGCAGCAACTTCCGCATGGCCGCCCCTACAATCTGCATCGGCCG
>DASVVH010000439.1:0-2376 GCA_036386615.1 Ardenticatenaceae bacterium | reverse complement strand
GAGCGCCGCCGCCGCAACGTCGAGATGATCTTGAGTGCGATGATAGCCAGCATCAGGCCCAGCGCTACGGCTATCATCGGCAAAATCCAGGCAGGACGCCCACTGTCCGAGCGCTGCGCCGCGTTACCCTGCGGGGCAGGCTGAAGCTGTGCCTCTGGCCCGTAGAGGCCGCGCATGCCGGGGTCGGCATTCGTATCGGGGTGGGAAACAAAATCGCCGCTGACAACCGCGAAATTGCCCACCAGTTCCTCGCTAAGTTCAGGCGTGGTTAGCGCGTTGCCCGCCCACGCTATGCCCTCGTCCGTGCTGCCCAGGATGGCAAGGACCGCGCGGTCCTCGTTCCAGGGGGCGGCAATGAGTTCCAGATAGCCGATGCTCGTCCCCTCAGGTACGCGATAGACGACCCGCTCATTAGGACCTAGCGCCACGTTGCTGCCTTCCTCAAAGGGCGCGGGCAGTGTCTCCGATAGCTCCTGAAGGAGAGGCTGCGTGCTGGGCTGTCCAATTACCAGCAGGTCACGTTCATTTCGCAACGTTTCGGGAATCTCATCCCCGAAGGCGACGGCCAGTTCCGCGATTGGCCCCGCGCTATCTGCTCCCATGTCGGCGGCGACCTGCGCCGCGACGGCCCACGCCACCGGAGAATCCGGGGGAACCACGAAGGCGACATTGTTGAGCGTCGGGTTGGTGACCAGCAGTTCGGGGTAGGCGGCCAAATCGTAGCTGCGTGCTCCCGCGCCCTCTGCGGAGGTCAACGGCAGGTGCAGCAGGGATTCAGGCCAGATGGTGAGCCAGATGCCGACGCCCTGCGGGTCGAAGTAGTCCGCATAGTCGTCGTGGGGCACGAGGTCTACGCGCGCCGACAGACGATTGACACCTGACCGTAGCGCCGAGCGCGGAATGATGAGGCGCGAGCTTCCCTGCTGCTCCCCCTGGTCGTTGAAGGGAACGTTGCCAATAGGCTCCCCGTTCAAAGTCACAATGAAGGCCGAGCGCTCATAGGAGAGCAGTGCCGAATGGTTGTAGACGAGATCGAGGTAGGCGTCGCCGCCCCACGTCTGCTCCGGCGGCACGTAGAAGCGATAGTCCACAGTCTCCGTGCCCGCGCCGCGTAGCGTCGTCACCTCGTAGCCAAGCTCCACGAAGGTGCGGTCTGCGGGCACCACCCTCGCGGGAAGAGGTGAGCGCACTTCGCTCACAATAGCTATGTTCGGCTCGACCGAGCCGATGACATCCCCGGAACTGACAGCCTGCCCCGCCTTGAGAATGCCCGCTTCCGTCTCGCCGCCGACGGCCAGCACGACGTGAGACTCGCTCCAGGGCGAGAGCGCGATTCGCACGAGGCCATCCTCGGCGGGTTCGCCCTCTACGCCACCGAGCGGCGGCGCAGTTGGAAGGTCAACCTGCGCCAGCATTGGGAACGCCGATTCGTTGCCGACGAAGATGAGGTGCGAGTTGGCCTGTCCCTCTATGGATAGTTGGCTGACAGGAACCAGCGAGAGAGTCAGTTCGCCGCCCGACATCCGCCCGAAACCAGCCGCGACGACCAACGCGGCCTGCAAATCGCCCACCGTCGGCGAGTCCGGCACGACGATGATGGCCGTCTCCCCCAGGAACGATCCCTGGTAGATGGGGCGCGGCAGAAGCCGCAGGTCCGTCGGCGGCGCTGTCACCTGGTGCGGGAGCGCGAGGTAGGAGTTGGAGCGAATCACGACGCCGCCCTGCCGCACGAACGAGCAACTGAGGCCACCGTTCAGTGAGACTTGCAGGTTATAGCGCCCATCAGCCCTGTTGGATTGCAGTGCCGCCTGAGAGATAGGAATGGCGATACTCCGCTCTCCGCGTTGGCTCAACAGCACGGTTGTGAGCAGCACATCATTGAAGTAGACGCCCATTGGGCAGCCCGTCGGCGCGGTGCTCGCATCCTCGCTGTCGGATGAAAGGTCCGTGCTGTCGAAGAGTGTCGCCACGTTCAGTTGGACCGCCGCGCCCTCCGTCAATTCCCAATCGGCGGGCAGGCCGAAGAGGAGGGAGATGCCGCCGAACGGGTTGTCCAACGCCCGTTCCGTGAAGCCCAACTGCTCGAAAGTCACAGCGTCGTCAGGGAGCACCGTCGTCGTCAACGGAAGGGTCGCGGTAACAGTCGCCGTGACGGTGGGCGTCAGCGCGGGTGTCTCCGTCGGCGTGAGGACTTCTGTAGGCGCGAGGGTTGGCGTAGCGAGCGGCAACGACGGTGTGAGTGTCGCTGTCGGTGCAAGCGGCAATGACGGCGTGAGCGTCGCGGTTGGCTCTGCCAGCCCCGGTGTTGGTTGCAGGATTGGCCCTGCCGGAGGCGATAAGGTGGGCGTAATGGGAGGCTGCGCGGCAGGAGGTGCG
>DASVVH010000438.1:0-4487 GCA_036386615.1 Ardenticatenaceae bacterium | reverse complement strand
CAGGAGGGCGTGGGCGGCGCGGGCATAAGCGGGGCGCGTCTTCTCGTCGGCGCGAAGGTCGGCAAGGTCGAAGAGGAGGTGGATGGCGTCGTCGGGTTGGGCTGCTGCCAGCCCCTGCGCGACGGCGGCGGTTAGCTCCTCGCGGCGGGCACCCACGAGCGGCAGGAGGGCGGCGGCGCTCTGCCACTCCTCCTCATCCATGAGCACTTCCACGAGCAGGGCGACCTCGCCGCGATGTTCGAGCGCGGCGTGAAGCTCGCGGCGCAGGTCGGGCCACGCCTCGGAGCGCAGGGCCGCCTCACGCAGGAGACGGTAGCGGTCAAGGGTCGCGCCCTGCTCCCACGCCTGCTGCGCGAGGGAGAGCGCCGTAGCGGGGTCGCCCGCGTCCAGAGCGCGCTCGCCAAGCCAGGCAAGGAGCGCGCCGCGCCCCCGGTCATGGTAGCGGAGGCCAGCGGCGGCAACGATTCGCGCGGCGTCGGGGTTGCCGCGCTGAAGCAGGGCCTCGGCTACGGTCAGGTGTGCCTCACAGCCGCGAAGCCCCTGCTGGGCGAGGTCGAGCGCCTCGGCTACCTCCCCCATCTCGACGAGCTTGCGCGCGGCGAGGGCGTCCTCCCCCTCTTCCCAGCAGAGGTCCAGGAAGGCGTCGTCGCGCCCGGAGAAGTCGTAGAAGGCGAGGAGGAAGGCGAGGAGGCGCTGCCGCCAGAGGGCGCTGCTCTGCTGGTTGGCGTGAACGGGCTTTCGGAGGAGGTCGCGCAGCCAGCGCTCAAGGGGGTGCTGGTCCTGGGCACGGTAGCAGTGGAGGATGAGGTCCATCAGGCGGTCGCTGGTCTCCAGGTCTGCCGCCTCCCACCAGCCCATGACCCTGCGGAGCCACGCGGCCTGCTCGTCGGCGTCCCAGGTGGCGTCCAGCGCGGCGGCTTCAAGGAGCGTGAGGGCGTTCATGAGGAGGGTGGTCAGGGGCCTTGAGCGCTCCTGCACGGCGAGGAGGCGGTCAACTAGGAGCGTGGTGAGGCGGGCGGCATTGGCGGCGTCACCAACGCGCAGGTAGCCCGCCGCCGTTTCGAGGATGCCACCGAAGAGTTGCTGCTGCTTGTCGGTGTCCCCGGCGTGGCGGTTCAGGGCGTAGCGCAACTGCTCGTCGAAAGGGGAGAGGTTGAGCGGACGGCCAAGCCGCCTCTTCGGTTCAGGTTCCAGAGCAAGCAGGCGCTGGAGGGCGGGCGAGTCGTAGAGGGATTCGCGGATGAGCGCCAGCCACTCGGCGCGGCGCTCGGTTGCCAGTTGCTCGTCCAGCGAGGCTTCGGCTACAAAGTTTTCGGGGCGCGCCGCCCATTCGAGGAGGAGGGCGACGGCGTGCTTGCAGGGGCCGCCATGAATCTCGTGGTAGGCGCAGGTGCAGTGCCAACTCCATTTCTTCTTGCGGAAGCGGGGCGGCTCGGCGGAGGTGTTGTAAGGGAGGGGTTCGGTCCCCTGAACCTGCGCCATCAGGAGCCGCCCGCGCCGCGCCGCGCTGCCCACGCCTCCCTGCTTCCAGGTTCGCCCGGCGCGCTCCCAGAGTGCATCGTCCCGCACGAGGGCGCGCACATCCTCCAGCGCTAAAGAAGGCGGCTGAGTGGAAGCCATTGCAAGCGCCGTAGTAGGTTCATTTATGCAGCCGTGAAGGAGCGCACATGAAGAATGTCGTTGGCTGACAGGGGTTGAAGCGCGGAGGCGGGCAGGGTAATCACCGCGATAGTTTCCCCCAGCGCGTCAAAGACCTCTAGCGAGTAGCCGTCCTCCCTATCCTCGGTGGGATGATGCTCGACGATGGTTGCAAGGTCCCCTCGCTTCAAGCCATGCTCCACTACGTCCCAGGTGAGGGCGACCTGCTGGAATAGGCGATAAGGCGAATTGAGATTTATTCCTGGCGCTGCTGTGACGTAATCGGGCATCTGGTAGCTCCGCGCGGCGAGTGCTCAAGGGTGTGCAAAAGGATTATAGGGGTTCATGGTGACTATCTGCAAGGTCTCGACACGAAAAGCAGGGATGAACCGATGCTTGCTCATCCCTGCTCTTGTCCTGAGCCAACCATTGGCTCAGGCTTCCAGCCTACCGTAGGCGCGAAGGGTATCGAGGGTGCGGACGGTCAGCCAGCCGCGCCATTCGAGTTCGACGGCGGGGCTGATGGCCTCCCAGGAAATAGGCCAACCACCGTCGGGCTGCTGTTTGGCAATCAGGGCGTCGAGGTGGGTGGCGATAACCTCGTCGCTGAAGAGGCGGCGGAGGTAGCTCTGGGGAGTGGGTGCCCAGAGGAGCGGCGGGAAGACGTAGCCCTCGGCGTTGGGGTCGAGGGCGACCAGTTGCTTCTCCTCTATGTGGTCGGTAATGCGCCGAAGCTCGCGGGCGGCGCGTTCGCGGTCTGGCGCGTGTTCGAGGAAAGTGACCATCGGCACGAGTTCGTGAAACCACTCGGAGTCGGATGCTTCGATAGCCTGCCAGCAGAAGGCAGTAGCAGTCTCGACCCAGGGGTGGCTGACGCCGTGCTTGAGGAGGAGGCCCGCGATGGCGGCGGTAGGGTTGATGGCGGCGGGCGGGTCGTCGGGCACTTCCCACCAGGGGGCGCGCGGGTATGCTCTCACCGATGGCAGGGCGAAGGGAATGCCGCCCTCGGGGGTGGTAATGGTGAGGAGAAAGTCGCAGAGCCGCGTGACCATCGGGTCGTCAAAGCCGCCTACATCGTCGAGAACGTGAAGGGCGACCTCGCAATCTACGGGCTGGCTGTGCGGGTCGCGTTTGTCCGGCTCAAGGGCGTTGCCGAAGCCACCATCAGTGTTCTGGTAGGCGCGCAGGGCGGACAGGACTGACTCGCGCGGACCATCGCGGAAGAGGTGAGCAAAGAGGTGGCGGTCCACAAGGCGCGCGTTGCGCCAGATGAATTCTTCGGCGCGGGTGAGGATTTTCGCCGGACTACTGTTGGCTCCTTCTAGTGTCTGGTTCGAGTCGGACATGGTTAATCTCCGGTGAGAGGATGGATGAACAGGACCATTATAAAACGCCCGTTCCACGAAAGCAAGGCGCGAATGGAACGGGTTTTCGCACCTCTGGGAATCGCCGTTTGTGTGGTGAGGGTATAGAGTAGCTGTACGGATACACAAGGTTGGTATACAGGTTGGTCTAAACACGAAGGGAGGGGGAAACGTGCTAAGGCTCTACGCTAGGCATGTTGCTGGGTGGATCCCCTTAAGGTCGCTTCGCAGATTCACTTCGTTCAGGATGACATGGATGTAGCTAGACCTTACTTGATGTACCAGTGTCTGTTAACCTCATGGAACAGTACAGGTAGCGAGTAGGAACGGTGAAGGAGGACGGAACGATGAGGGTTGATATGCTGGTGCGCGGCGCGCACCTGTTGACGATGCGGGGCGAGGGCGTGGGCTACGTCGCGGATGGCGCAGTCGTGGTGGACCGGGGCAGAATCGTCGCGGTGGGCGCGTGGGCGGAACTCGCGGGCGAGTACGAAGCGGAGCAGGTTATCGAGGCCCCCCATCACGCGGTACTGCCCGGCCTGATTGACGCGCACATGCACATGCACCTGGCGCTGCTGCGCGGGTTGGCGCAGGACACGCGGAACTGGATGCTCTACGGCGTCGGCCCCTTCGTGCCGCACCTGACGGCGGAGGCGCGGCTGGCGGGGAGCAAGCTGGCGATTGTGGAGGCGCTGAAGGCGGGCACGACGACCTTCGGGGAGTACGGGCCGCAGTTGGAGGAGACGTGCCGCTTCATAGCGGAGGCGGGGGTGCGGGCACAGGTGACGGGTTTCATCCGCGAGGTGCCGCACGAGATGAGCGGTTTCGGGCCGCGCGACCTCTACCCCTTCGACACGAATCTTGGCGAGAAGACGCTGGGGGAGAACATAGCGTTGTACGAGCGGTGGCACGGCGCGGCGGACGGGCGGTTCCGGGTATTGTTCGGGCCGCAGGGGCCGGATTTTCTGAGCCGCGAGTTGCTGCTGCGCGTGAAGGCGGTGGCACGCGAGCGCGGGAGGCTGCTGCACGTTCATACCGCGCAGGGGGAGCGCGAGACGATTCAAATCGAGGGGCGCTACGGCACGCGGCCCGTCGCCTTTCTGGACAGTATCGGCTATCTGGACGAGCAGTTGCTGGCGGTGCATCTGACTGACGCGACGGAGGAGGAGGCGGCACTGGTGGCGCGGCGCGGGGCGCGGATGATTCTGTGCAGCGGCTCCATCGGCATCATTGACGGGATTGTGCCACCCGCGCGGGCGTTCCGGGAGGCGGGCGGGCTGGTGGCGCTGGGGTCGGATCAGGCCCCCGGCAACAATTGCCACAACCTGTTCAATGAGATGAAGCTGACAGCCCTCTTCAACAAGATTCGCGCGCGGGACCCGGAGGTCTTTCCGGCGTGGCAGGTGCTACAAATGGCGACGATCGAGGGGGCGCGGGCAATCGGGCTGGGGGACGAGGTTGGAAGCCTGGAGCCGGGCAAGCGGG
>DASVVH010000437.1:0-29726 GCA_036386615.1 Ardenticatenaceae bacterium | reverse complement strand
GGCTCGCCGTTACCCAGTTTGAAGAAGGCACGCTTATCGCCCTCAAGAACGAGCACGTTCCCCACATGTCATGCTGAACGAAGTGAAGCATCCACCCAGATGCCCCAATGGAGTACTTGCCGCCCATGCTCAACCACCTCGTTCCACGCCTCCGAGCTTGACCTACACCAAACTTGGTAACTGCAAGGCCCTCAACCGCTTTGACCGGGACCCCTCATCAGCCTATAATGCTCCACTGGTTTGGTTCACCTTCAACCGATAGCACTATCCATGAAAATTGCGGTTGTCCTCCCGACGTACAACGAGGCAGAAAACATCGCTGCCATGACAACGGCTCTGCTGGCGTTGCCCCTGGACCTGCGCCTCTTCATCGTGGACGATAACTCGCCCGATGGCACGGGTGCCCTGGCCGACGCCCTGGCGGCGGAGCACCCGCATCGCGTCGAGGTGCTGCACCGCCCGAAGAAGAACGGGCTGGGCCGTGCCTACAAGGCGGGCTTCGCGCGTGCATTGGCAGCCGACGCCGACGCCATCGTGCAGATGGATTGCGACTTCTCCCATTCGCCGGACTACCTGCCCGCGATGGTCGAAGCCCTGAGGGACGCTGATGTCGTCGTTGGCAGCCGCTACATCTCCGGCGGCGAGTTGGACGAGCGCTGGAGTTGGTGGCGCGAGGCCCTGAGCGCCTGGGCCAACGTCTATGCCCGCGCCATCCTGCGGCTCAAAGTGCGCGACGCGACGGCGGGCTTCAAGGTGTGGCGGCGCGAGGTGCTGGAAGCGATTGACACGGGTCGCGTCATCTCCAACGGTTACATCTTCCAGGTCGAGATGGCCTATCTCACGCAGAAGCTGGGCTTCAGCCACCACGAGCTTCCCATCTACTTCGAGGATCGCCGCATTGGGCACTCGAAGATGGACGTGCCCGTCAAGGTGGAAGCGGCCTACCGCGTCCTCGAACTGTTGTGGAAGCATCGCGGCATCTCGCGGGCCGCCAAGAATCCCCCGGCGGTTCAGACCCCCTTCTCTCAATGAGCAGCACGGCCCCCATCGTGGCGGAACGTTCCCTCGCCACGCCGCGCTTCGCTGCCCTGAGCCGCGCAGCGCTCCCCTTCCTCTTTTTCTTCCTGCTGCCCCTGCTGCTCTTCTGGCCCGTACTGTGGGGCGAGTCAACCCTGGTCCCCTTCGACAATCTCTATCAGGGGTTGCCCTGGTCCGCCTTCCGGGAGCAGGTCGGTGTCGCGCCGCCGCACAACGAACTGGTCAGCGACCTCGTGCTGCAAAACTACCAGTGGAAGCAGTTCGCCGTCGAGCAGTACCGGCAGGGCGAACTGCCGCTCTGGCAGCCCACGCAGTTCGCGGGGAGTCCCTTCCTTGCCGCCGGGCAGCACTCCATGCTCTACCCCCTCTCCATCCTCTTCCTTGTCCTGCCCATTCACGCCGCCTTTGGCTGGTTCACGGTCTTCTCCCTGGCGATTGCCGGGATGACCATGTACTTGCTGGCGCGCGTGCTGGGCTTGAACCGGACGGCGGCGCTGCTGGCGGGCCTCGTCTACCAGGGGAGCGGCTTCTTCACCATCTCCGTCGTCTTCCCCATGATGGTCGCGGGCGCGGCGTGGCTGCCCCTGCTCCTGGCCTCCATTCACCGCATGGGCAAGAAGTCGCGGGGCGAACCAACCGCCGACGCCTCGGCCTACCTCCCCTGGATGGCGGTGGGCGCGGTTGCAATTGGCCTCACAGCGCTGGCCGGGCACATCGAGGTTCTCTACTACACCCTGCTCGTCGGCGGCTTCTACGCCCTGTGGCAACTTGCGCAGGTGCTACGCGCGGCGCGGGGGCGTGGCCCTCGTCCTCTGGCCCATTTCGTCGGCTGGGGCGCGGTCATGCTCCTCGTGGGGATGCTCTTGAGCGCGGCGCAGTTGGTCCCCCTCTACGAGTTGGTGCGGCAGAACTTCCGCGAGGGCAGCGCCGAGTTGGAGGCCGTGCTGGGCTACGCATGGCCCGCGCGGCAGGCGAGCAGCTTCGCCGTGCCGGACCTGCTCGGCAACCCCTCCCGTCACGACTTCTACAACCTCGAAACACGCCAGTGGGAGCCTATCGTCACGCAGCAGCCCATCAACGACGCGGGCGACACCACCTCACTGGATCAGGTCGCGTGGTACAAGGGCACGGGCGACTGGAAGAACTACGTCGAGGGCGCGGGCTATCTCGGCATCCTGCCGCTACTACTGACTGCCCTCGCGCTCTGGGGCTGGCTCCGCCGCCGCGCCATCGCGGAAGCGGAACGCGGCGTTCTTGAGGCTGTGCCCTTCCTCGGTGGCCTGAGCCTGTTGAGCCTGCTCTTCATCTTCGGCTCCCCGCTCTACGCGCTTCTCTTCTACCTGCTGCCCGGCTTCAATCAACTGCACACGCCCTTCCGCTGGATTTTCCCCTTGACCCTCTGCGTGAGCCTTCTCGCAGGGATAGGCTGGCACCTGATGAGCCTGGGGTTTAAACCCCAGGCTGAAAGCTCAAGTCGGCTCAAGCCGACTGGGGCGGGGACAGCGCGCTTCCTCGGCTGGCTAGCACTTGGTGGGGGAGTGCTGGGACTGGCGGCGCTGCTGGCGATGTGGGTAGCGCCCGCGCCCTTCATCACGCAGGCGGCGAAGCTGCTGGACCGTTCACAGTTGGCGCAGTGGGTCTTTGGCGGCTCGCCCGCGCTCTTCGCCAGCTATCAGTGGGAGAACTTCCTGCACCTGGGGCTGGCGCTGGCGGGCGCGGGGCTGGTGCTTGTCTGGCTCTCCCGCCGCGATGGGCGGGCACTAGGCCCGCCCCTACAAACGCTGGCACTGGGCGTCGTGCTGCTGGACCTCGTCGCGGCAGCGTGGGGCTTCATGCCCGCGACGCCCGTCCGAGTGGCTGACTTCGTGCCGCCGAGCGTGCAGTGGCTGAGAGACCAGCACGAGCCGGGCGCTTGGCGCTACACGGCGCTCGTGCGCGATTGGAGCGTGCTGAACTCGAATGCGACGATGGAGCATGGTCTGGAAGACGTTCGCGGCTATGACTCCATCATTCCGAAGCACTACGTCCGCTTTATGGAGGCGGTCAGCCCACAGCGCCAGTTGGACTTCAACCGCGTCTCTCCCCTCTACCCCGACGCGCCTCCCGACCAGGAACTGCTCGACCTCCTCAACGTCCGCTTTTTGGCAACCGACCAGACCATAGAGTGGCCCGGCTGGACCCTCGCGCACGAGGGCGAGCTTCGTGTCTATGAGAACACCGATGTGATGCCCCGCGCCTTCCTGCTCGGCAACGGCACCCATTGGGGCTTACGGGACCAGCCTATTCCCATAGAGAGGTTGCAGGCGCTGAACACGCGCGAGGAGGTGCTGTTGCAGGGCGACGACGGCAGCATCATCCAGCGCGATATGCTGCGAAGCGACCTGCCCTTCACGCCCGTCGAGATTCTTTCCTACACGCCCAACGAGATTCTGATGCAGGTGGACGCGCCGCAGCCCGCGTGGCTGGTGTTGAGCGACACCGACTTTCCCGGCTGGCGCGCGTGGACGCGGACGGCGGGGGCCGACGAAGAGAACGAGCAGGAGGTCGTCCGCGCGAACGGGGCTTTCCGCGCCATCTGGCTGAACGGGGGGTCACAGACGATACGCTGGAAATACTCGCCCGACTCCGCGAAGATTGGCTTCTTCGCCTCGTTCCTGGGCGTGGCGGCGCTGGGGCTGGCGGGCGCGTATTGGATGTGGGGCCGCATCTACCAGGAGCGCGAGGACGAGAGCACCGTCCGGCGCGTGGCGAAGAACTCTGTCGCGCCGATGGGCCTGCAACTCTTCAACAAGGCGATAGATACCGTCTTCGCCGCCTTCATGGCCCGCTACCTTGGCCCGGAGGCACTGGGCCAGTACGCCTTCGCCGTCGCCCTGGTCTGGTATTTCATCATCTTCAGCAACTTCGGGCTGGGCACCTTGCTCACGCGTGACGCCGCTCGTGACCGCGATGCCGCCGCGCGCCTCCTGAACACGACGCTCGTGCTGCGCGTGCTACTCTATCTGGCCGCGACGGTGGCGCTCTTAATTATCTTGTGGGTGTGGGCGAGCAACCCTCAATGGTTCGGCGTGCTGGAGCCTGTCACCATCTGGGCGATTCTGCTGCTGGCCTTCGGCCTCATCCCCTCCAACGCCGCCGACGCCGTGACGGCGGTCTTCCGCGCCTACGAGAAATTCGAGGTTCCGGCACTGGTGGCGACGATTGCCACCTTCGTCAAGGTGAGCGTCGGGGCGGGCGTGCTGCTGGCAGGCTACGGCATCGTCGGGCTGGCGGCGACGAGCATCATCACCAACGTGGCGACGCTCGTCATCCTGAGCGTGCTGATGGTGCGGATGCTCTTCCGCCCCACCTTGCGCTGGGAGCGGTTGGCGGGGCGCGGCATGCTGCACGACGCGCTGCCCCTGATGATTAACGAGTTCCTGGCGACGGCCTTCTTCCGCATTGATCAGGTGATGCTCAAGCCGCTGCGCGGGGAGCAGGGCAACGCCGAGACGGGCTACTACAACGTCGCCTACAAGTTCATTGACGGGCTGCTGATTCTGCCGAGCGCCTTCACGCTGGCCCTCTTCCCGGTAATGAGCCGCTACGCGCAGGGCGCGAAGGACTCGCTGCTACGGGCGACGGTGCTGTCGTTGCGCTGGCTCGTCATCGTGGCGCTGCCCCTGGCCCTGTTGACGATGCGCTACGCGGAGGGCATCGTGCTCACCTTCGGCGGCGCGGAGTACCTGCCCGCTTCGGCGCTGGCGCTCCAAATCCTCATCTGGTTCCTGCCCTTCTCCTTCGTCAATTCCTTACTGCAATACGTGCTCATCGCGGCGGACCGCCAGCACAGCCTGACACGCGCCTACGTCTGGGCGTTAGGGTTCAACCTTGTCGCTAACTTTCTCGCCATCCGCGCCTACGGCATCAACGGTGCCGCCACCGTGACGATTCTGAGCGAGGTGGCCCTGCTCCTCCCCTTCTATCGGCTGGTGCGCGAGAGCGTCGGAACCATCCCCTGGCTCACCCTCGTCGGCAAGCCGGGGGCTGCACTGGTGGCGGCGGTGCTTCCGTTGTGGTGGGGCGGGCTGCCCTTCTGGCTGGCGATTCCGGCCAGCATGGGGCTGTACGCGCTGGTGCTCCTGCTGCTGCGAACCGTCAACGACGAGGACCGCGCGGTGCTGGCACGGCTGCTGCCGCAACGGTGGAGCGCGCGGCTGGCCCTCGCGCCGCCTTCTTCACCCTCGTAGGGAATTCCCATGATTAAGCGTGACTACATCCTGCGGATGATTGACGAGTTGGCGCGCGTCATCACCTACGCGATTGGCCTGACCCACACGAAGGATTACGAGGGTGGCCTGAAGTCGCTCAACCAGTTCTTCAGTGACACCTTCGGCTGGGAATCGGACTTCGTGAACGCGATGCCCGAAACATACCTGCTGGGGATGTTAAAGACGGGCGAGCGGCTGGACGTGGACGCGACGCTGGTGCTGGCGGCGCTGCTCAAAGCCGAGGCCGACATCTACACCGCGCAGGGGGAGCCTGCCAAAGCGTACCATCGCTACGTGAAGGCGCTCAACTTCTTCCTGGCCGCGCGGGAGAGCGGCGTGCCCCGCGCCCTGCCCGACGAGTGGGAGCAGACAGAGGAGGTGCTGGAGAAGCTGGCAGACTACGACCTGCCTCCCGCGACGATGCGCCGCCTGTGGACCTACTACCGCGCGACGAAACAGCACGCCAGCGCCGAGGACGTGCTGTGGAACCTCCTCGCGGCAACGGAGTTCGAGCAAGAGCTAGTGGATGAGGGAATCGCCTTTTACGAAGGGTTGCTGGCGGCAGGTGACGAAGCGCTGGACACTGGCTCTCTATCGCGTGCCGAGGTCGAGGAAGCCTTGAGCGAGTTGCGAGCGACTCAGGCTGAGTAGCAGGGCAGCGCTCTCTATAATGAAATGCAAAGCCGCCGCTCCTGATTATAAGGAGCGGCGGCTGTTTGATGTTCCGGGAGGTTAGCCGTTGACGACCGCGCCGCCATTTGGGTGTAGTACCTGACCCAGCATGTACGAACTTTCGTCCGAGGCGAGGAAGACGTAGCACGGCGCAACCTCGTCAGGTTGACCGGGCCGCTTCAGGGGCACGTCCGCGCCGAAGCTCGCTACCGTTTCCTCGTCAAAGGTGGCGGGGATGAGCGGCGTCCAGATGGGGCCGGGCGCGACACCATTCACGCGAATTCCCTTCTCCGCGAGCGACTGCGAGAGCGAACGCGTGAAGGCTGCAATGGCCCCCTTCGTGGACGAGTAATCGAGCAGCGATGGGCTGCCTTTGTACGCCGTCACCGAGGTCGTGTTGATGATGGTGCTGCCCTCTTTCAGGTGCTTGAGCGCCGCCTTCGTCAGATAGAACATGGAGAAGATGTTGGTGCGGAAGGTCCGCTCTAGCTGCTCGCTCGAAATATCCTCGATGCTCTCCTGCGGGTGCTGCTCGGCGGCGTTGTTCACCAGAATGTCGAGTTTTCCCAACTCGTCCACCGTCCGCTGCACGGCCTGCTGACAGAACTGCTCGTCCCCGATGTCGCCCGCGATGAGAATGCAGCGCCGCCCCTCCTGCTCGATTTGCCGCTTCGTCTCCTCGGCGTCGCCGTGCTCGTTCAGGTAGGAGACCGCCACGTCCGCCCCCTCTTTGGCGAAGTAGACGGCGACGGAGCGCCCGATGCCGCTATCGCCACCCGTGATAAGGGCCACTTTGTTCCGCAGCTTGCCGCTGCCCTGGTACTGTCGGTCTTCGAACTCAGGTCGCGGCGTCATCTCGGACTCGATGCCCGGCTGCTGGTCCTGACTTTGCGGCGGTAGGGTCTGTTGCTGTTCCTCTTGAGCCATTCTCTTCTCCTTCATTTTCATTGATGCTTGCGGCTGTGCGGAAGAGTCTGTGCAAGGGCTATGCCATGCCGGGCCTCTCAATGAGCGAGTTCTGGCGTCAACTCACCCTCGAAAAGCACCCTTTGCTGGCGCAGTTCGTCGGCCAGAGGCTGGTATATCTCGCGCTCCCCCCTGGCGTTGGGGTAGTCCCACAGGCCGTTGTGGCAGTGGCGCTCGTCATCCCACCCCGGATGATTGACGATAGGGTAGAGGCAGATTCCCTCAACTGGAATGCCCATCTCCACAGCGGCCCGCACCTCCTCACTGATGTAGCGAAGCCAGTCGGGTCGCTCGTCGCCTTCAATGCCTGTCTCGGAAATGAAGAGGGGACGATGGTAACGGTTGTAGACACCGTTGAGGATGTGGCGGAACTTGCGGTAGAGCGGGTCCGTTCTATTCATGGGCGGGCTGCCGTGAACCCACTGATTGTTGGAGTAGTAATTGACCCCGATGATATCCAGGTATTTCTCGTCACCCCCCAAAAGCGGCCACAAACGGCCCGCCAGCATGTCCCACGCCTGGAACTGAGCCTCGTGGTGCCCCTCGGCAGCTCCGCGCTCCTCAGGGCGGGCGGGGTCGGTGACGACGTTGATGACAGGGTCAACGTGGACGATACGGGCATTTGGCAGCACGTCCCATGTTGCCTCAATGGCCTCGATGGCGGCGCGCACCAACTGCACCTTCAACTCGAAACTGCGGACGCGCTCGAAGGGATTGAGGTAGCCCGCGTCGCCACCTGCCCAGGCGAAGAACGAAATCTCGTTCACGGGCACCACGAAGGGCACATCGTCCGTCTCATCCGCCAGCAGGCGCGCGAAAGCCTGCGCGAAACGGGCAAAGCGGCTCACGAAAGCGGGAAGGAAGATATTCACGTCGTCGGGCCAGCCGTAATGGCATAAGTCCCACACGACCTGCATGCCCATATCCCGCGCTGTCCGCACCATCGGGAGGACACTGCTCCAATTGTAACGCCCCGGCGATGTCTCGATGAGATGCCAGCGAATGCCCTCGCGGACGGTGTAGATGCCCTCCGCCTGCAAGCGGGCGTAGTCCTGAGCAATAAAGGTATCGTGTTGGGTAGCGGCAATCATGTCGAGGCGCTTGCCCCATCTCAGGCGATGGGTGGAACACTCAAAGCCACCGAGAAAAAAACTCTTGAACATGGAATTGTTAGTCAAGGGGGTCTCCTGTCTCGTAGAAGGGTAAAAGGAACACCGGGTTTTCCGGCTCCTGGTCTGGGTCGTACAAAATCGAAGATGGCAGGCTGCGCTTGGCGACCTGCCATCTCCGCTACGTCGCGGTATTGTAGTGATTAGCCTCGGACGAGCGAAGCGCCTCCGTCAATCCACATTTCGGTGCCCGTGATGTGGCTGGAAGCATCCGACGCGAGGAAGAGCACCAGATCGGCGACGTGCTGCGCCGAGCCAACGTCGTGCCCCTCCAGCGGCGTGTCACCTTCCGGGAACTCCGCCGGAATGCGAATCTCCTCCAGGTTGCGATGCTCCGTGCTCTCCTCGATTTTAGTCTCGATAGCACCGGGGCAAACGACGTTGACACGTATCTTGTGAGGGCCAAGCTCCACGGCAATCATCTTCGTGAACGCCACCTGCGCCGCTTTTGACGAGGAGTAGGCCGTCGCGCCCGTGTTGCTGAAGACGCGCGTCCCGTTCACCGACGAGGTGACGATGATGGAGCCACCCTGCTTCTTCAGGTGCGGCACCGCGTACTTCACCGTCAGGAAGGTGCCCTTCAGGTTGATGCCCAGCGTCCGGTCCCACTCCTCCGGCTCCAACTCCTCCAGAGGTGCCCAGACGCCGTTGATGCCCGCGTTGGCGAAGACGATATCCAGCCTGCCCCACTCGTCTATGATTTGCTGCACCGCCTGCTGCATCTGCTCCGGCTCGGAGATGTCCGCGACCACGGCAATCGCCTCGCCGCCAGCGTTGCGGATTTCCTCGATGGTCCCCTGAACGCTCTTCTCGTCCACTTCCAGCCCAGCGATTCGGGCACCCGCCTCCGCCAGCCGAATGGCGGCTGCCTTGCCAATGCCCGATCCCGCGCCCGTCACCAGCGCGACTTTACCTTCAAGCTGCATACCTGTCTCCTGAGTAGTCTATTTCGTAAGGTATCTTCTGGTTGTCCATTCCGACTTCCAATCAGTCGCCCGCAGTTGGGACACTCTTGCGCTTGCCGTTCCCATTGCTGCCATTGCCGCCGTTCCCATTCTTGACGACGGTGGGAAGCTCCAGCACCGGGGTAACACTCTTGCGGTGCCCCTCCTCGCGCTCCGTCCCCGACTTCCAGCCCTCCGCCTCGACAATCCTGGAATAGGTCTTGAGCGCCTGCGCCGTCACCTGATCCATGTTGTAATACTTGTAGGTCGCCAGCCGCCCCACGAAGTGAACGTGCGGCACCTCTTCTGCCAGCGCCGCGTACTTCTTGTAAAGCTCCTGGTTTTCCGGGCGGGGCACCGGGTAGTAGGGGTCGCCTTCCGCGCGCGGGTACTCGTAGACGAGGCTCGTCTTATGGTGCTCCTGTCCCGTCAGGTACTTGAACTCCGTCACGCGCGTGTACAACTGCTCGTTGGGGTAATTCACCACCGCCACTGGCTGGTGCCACTTCTCGTCAAGCGTCTCGTGCTTGAACTCCAGCGAGCGGTAAGGCAGCTTCCCGTAGCGGAAATTGAAGAACTCGTCAATCGGCCCCGTGAAGATGAGCTCCTTGTACTCGATTTCATCGGCGATTTCCCGGAAGTCCGTATTGAGCATGACTTTGATATTCGGGTGGTCCAGCATCTTCTGGAACATCCGCGTGTAGCCGAACTTCGGCATCGCCTGATAGGTATCACTGAAGTAGCGGCCATCGCGGTTCGTGCGAACCGGAACACGCGACGTGACGGACTTATCCAGTTCGGAGGGGTCCATGTCCCACTGCTTGCGTGTGTAGTTGCGGAAGAACTTCTCATAGAGTTCCCGCCCGATACGGCTCACCACCACGTCCTCGGACGTGCGAATCTCCGCCACAGGCTCTGCCACCGAGGCGAAGAAGTCCTCCACCTGGCTGGAGGTGAGATTCAACCCATACAGCGTGTTGATGGTGTCCAGATTGATGGGGATGGGCACCAGTTGCCCGTCCACGCTGGCGAGCACGCGGTGCTCGTAGGTGCGCCACTCCGTGAAGCGCGACAGGTACTCGAAAACCTCGCGCGAATTGGTGTGGAAGATGTGAGGCCCGTACTTGTGAATCAGGAGGCCCTCGTCGTTGTAATGGTCGTAGGCGTTGCCCGCGATGTGGTCGCGGCGGTCAATAATCAGAACCCTCTTGTTCGCGCCGCGTGCCAGCCGCTCGGCCAGCACACTTCCCGCGAACCCGGCCCCGACGATGAGATAGTCAAACATGGTCTGCTCCTTCTTTGCTTCTAGCTGTGGTGACGGACTGTGACAACGCCTCTATCAACGCCATCTCCCAAGGTCAGGCGGCCTGCTCGTCGGCTGCCGCGTGGTTTGCAACCGCAGTAATGAGTTGCGCCATCTGCGCCCAGGTGCGGTCCCACGAATTGCGTGACAGGAAATCGTCCACCCGTTCCAGCCACCCGGACTCCGCGTTGTCCTCGCGCATCGCCGCCTCCGCCGCCTTCACGAACGCCTCTGGCGTGTCCGCGATGCGAACCAGCCCCAACTCGCCGTAGGGGCGCGCCACGTCCCGAATCGAAGTCGAGACGACAGGCTTCCCGCCCGCCAGATATTCCGGTGTCTTCGTCGGGCTGATGAAGCGCGTCGAATCGTTGCGCGCGAAGAGCAGCGTCGCCACGTCCCACCCCGCGAGGTAGGCGGGTAACTCCCGGTACTGCTTGCTGCCCAGGTAATGAATATTGGGGCGGCGCGGCAGCACATGCTCCTCGATTTTCACTACAGGGCCGACGATGACGAACTGCCACTCCGGGCGCAGGTCAGCCATCCCCTCCAGCAGTTCGAGGTCGAAGCGCTCGTCTATCACGCCGTAGAAACCAAGGCGTGGGTGCGGAATCTCCGCCTGATCCGCAGGGTCGGCCTGGGGCGCTCGCGCCTGCGCGAAGTGCTCCGCCTCGATACTCGACGGAAAGGCGTGGACCTCCGGGTGCTGGCTCCGCTTCGCCTCGTACAGGCTCTGCCCCCCCGTAAACACCAGGTCGGCGCGGCGGAAGAGTTCCTGCTCCAGATCCTTCAGGTACGGCGGCGCGCCCTTGAACAGCGACAACTCATCCATGCAGTCGTAGATGACGGCGGCGGCCTCCAGATGGTCGGTAAAGCTGAGGTCCAGCGGCGTGTAATACCACAGAACAGGGCGTCCAATCTGCTCCTCTTCCCACAACTCGTCTATCAACTCCCGCCGGACCCTTCGCGCCTCCTCGCCGTTCGACATCCAGGGTAGGTGCGGCGTCACCACCCTCACGCCGTCCCGCTCGTACCGTTCAAGGCGCGGCGTTCCCGTCTCGTGCCACTGCGGCTCTTCGATGTAGAAGACGCGCCGCTCCCGCGCCGCCCGGCTCAAAAGGTGCTGCGGCCTCTGGAGGACGAAATCCCAGCGCAGGTGCGAGAAACAGACCAGATCGTGGTTGAACGCCTGCGGCGAAGTCTGCTCCTCCTCCTGCTCGGCATCTAAAAGTATCGTTGTGGGGTTCACAGTTCCTGCTTTCTAGAGGAAGCCACTCCTCGTTCAAGGGCAAAACAAAGCGCGCGAAGGGAAAACCAGGACCTCAGCGCGCTCTGCTGGATATTCGACAGCGTTCCGCTCGGAACCTCGATTGACAGAGTACAGGAAGGTCATGCACACTCCAATTGGCAAACGAATGAACAAGCTTGTTGAAAATCAGCGCCGCGACACGAAAAAACTAGCATTTCACCAGCAAGAGCCACGTCGAAATCAGCGCGAGCCTTCCGGCTTGCCGCAGATCAGCACGAATCATCTGCTTAGTGATAACAGAGGAAAAGAGACACTGCCCCCGCGAGGTTCAAACCGGCGGTCTGTGCGGAACTCGGTGCGAATGCTCCATGAGGTGGTGCGTTGGAGCCTCTCTTTTTCCGGGCACTCGGCGGTGAGTCGTATGATGTCGAGAGGAACCGCTACCTCATCTCTTTTGTAGAAGAAGTAGCTCCTCCGCTCAACAAAAAGCAACTCGTGTACCAGTGCCCCGGAAAACGGTGGGTATATTTGTAACCTCTTCAGGCTACGCTCCCTATACCCTTAAGGCTGGGTGGCAGACTGATGGAAGGACGCCTGCCCGCAATAGCCCCAGAAGAAAGGGACCATTGTCACGAGAGTTAACCAAATAATCAGGGAAAAGGCGGTTGAAGTGCGCTTTAGCGTACTTGAGCTTTCAGCCTGGGGTTCAAACCCCAGGCGCGGCACTACGTCGCCAACTGCGCGGCGGCACGCATGCGGAGCACCAGCAGCACCGCCTCTTCCTCCACGTTGAGCGCATACGGGGAGTCGGGCGGCTCCTGCGCCAGCTTCTCTTCCACCAGCTTCAGCAGCGCCCCCTCCGTATAAGCATCGAGGACGTGAGGGTGGATGTAACACTTGCGGCAGACGGCGGGCGTGTTCCCTAACTCAGCCGCCACCTCTTTCACCGCCTGCACGATATTCTTGTTGGCCTGCGTCTCCGTATCGCATGGCTCGTGCTGGCAGAGGGCGCGAAAGGCCAACACCGTGCCCGCCCAGGTGCGGAAATCCTTGGCCGTAAACGCCTGCCCGCAGATGGAGCGGATGTAGTTGTTCACGTCAGTGGAGGTAACGGTCTGGCGCTGCCCCGCCTCGTCGTAGTACTGGAAAAGATTGTAGCCTGGAATATCCCGGCACTTCTTCACGATGCGCGCCAGCCGCCGGTCCTGAAGGTCAATGCTGTGCTTGACACCGCTCTTGCCGCGAAACTCGAAGTGAATCGTAGACCCTTCCACGTCAACGTGGTGGTCCCGCATCGTCGTCAGGCCGAACGAGTGATTGGTGCGCGCGTACTCGTCGTTCCCCACGCGAATAAACGTAGTCTCCAGCAGCCGCGTCACCGTCGCCAGCACCTTCTCGCGGGTGAGGCCGCGTTTCCGAAGGTCCTCCTCCACCCGCTCGCGGATGGTGGGCAGTGTCTCCCCGAAGAGAATCATCCGCGCGTACTTCGTCTCGTCCCGCACCTCCCGCCAGCGCGGGTGATAGCGATACTGCTTGCGCCCCTTCGCGTCGCGCCCCGTCGCTAGAATGTGCCCGTTGGGGTCGGAGCAAATCCACACGTCTGTCCAGGCAGGCGGAATCGCCAGCGCTTCGATACGGGCGCGCTCCTCCTCGTCGCGGATGGTTGCTCCATCTGGGCCAATATAGGTGAACCCCTTGCCCGCGCGTTTCCGCCGGATGCCCGGCCCATCGTCGCTCGTGTAGACCAGCCCCGCGACCTCGGCGGCCTGCACCGGGTCGGTGACGATGTTCAAATCCAGGTCGTCGGAGGTTAAGATGCTCTCTGCCATACAGTGTAAAAAGCAAATGGGGTGCCATCTCCCGATGTTATGTCAAAATGGGTACCCCCATACCCTGCCGACGAGTAGAACCTCTTCCGCTATTCGACAACGGCAAGCGCCCGTACCGGGAACGTCCCAAACCCCTTCACCTTCACGGGCACCGCGAAGAAGCGAAACCCCCTCTCCGGCAGCTCCTCCAGGTTGCACATGTGCTCCACAATGGGAATCTCGCGCCGCAGCAGAATAGTATGGACCGGGCGGCGCGCGTCACTCGTATCGTCAATGTTGTAAGAGTCTATCCCCACCAGCGCCGCGCCACCCTCCGCCAGAAACTGCGCCGCCTCCTCCGTCAGGAACGAGTGCCCCTCGAAATACTGGTCCGTGCGCCAGTGCCGCGCCCAGCCCGTGCGAACGAGGACCGCCTTCCCCCTCACATCTACCCCCTCGAAGGCGCTTCTGGAAATGGCCCGCCCCGCCTCTCGCGCCTCCACGACCACCCCTTCAAGGTTGGCGAGCGACGATAGCTCAAGTTCCGAGAGGTCCTTCCCATCCGCGAAACGATGGAAAGGGCTATCCAGGTAGGTGCCCGTGTTGGCAACCATCTCGATTTTGCCAATCTGAAACTCCGTCCCCTCCGCGTAATGCTGCCGCGATGCCTCCCGGCTCAGATAGTCGCAGATAATGGGCGCGGGCAGCCCCTTATAAGTAATCATCCCCTGCTCCACGATGTGGCTCAGGTCAATCAATGTAACCTCCCGCGTCTGCATAGTCCCTCCGACTTTCCTCATCCACTTGTACCGTAGATTGACACCGCTGCACGGTTTTACGAGGTGGTCATCCTCCGGTGGGGGTGCCAACCTGGGTTATTTAATAGACCAGCCAACGGGCGAAGAAGTAGACGATGACCGCGCCGAAGAGAATCGAGTCTATGCGGTCCAGCATGCCGCCGTGACCGGGAATCAGGTCGCCGGAATCTTTCACGCCGACGTTGCGCTTGACCATGCTCTCCGCGAGGTCACCAAAGACGGCGGTGGGGCCAAGAATCAATCCGAGGAGCGCGGCTTTCCAGACAGGCAAGCCTAGCTGCGACGTAGCGAGGGCGGTGGTGACGAGCAGGCAGGTGAGGACGCCGCCGAAGAAGCCCTCCCATGTTTTGTTAGGACTCCAGCGCGGCGAGAACTTGCGGTCCCCGGAGAAGCGGCCCCCCAGAAAGCGCCCGATAACGTAGGCCCCAGTGTCACAGGCCCAGATGCCCAAGGCCATCGTCACCAGCCACCAGAAGCCAGTCCGTTCGTCTCCCAATCCGCGAAGGGCCACCACGAGGCCGAGGGGCCAGCCGATGTAGAATACGCCTGCAATCGTCAAGGCCCAGCCGCGCAGGTTGCGGTCCTCCTGGTAGGAAGCAAGCTCCCAGAGCAGGCCGCCGAAGACGAGCAGGGCGATGGCTGCCTGGGCAACGGTCTCCGTGTCGCCGATGTTCAGGCCGTTGATAATCAGGAGGGCTGTCGCGCCGCCGCCCAGCACGCGCAAGGGACGGTCCCCCTGGCGGGAGAGCATCTTGAAGAACTCGTTGAGCGCGAGCGCCGCCACGAGGCCGATGCCGATGGCAAAGAGGAAGTCGCCCTGATAGGCGAAGAAAACGACAATGGGGATGAGGACTGCCGCGCTGAGGCCACGTTGAAGCATGGGGGTTAGGTTCAGACTTTGACAGCCGGACGCCCACCGTAGCGCCGGTCGCGTTCACCAAAGGCGCGAACCGCTTCCAGCAGGGTGGCCCGCCCGAAGTCCGGCCAGTAGAGGTCCGTCGAGAAGAACTCGGAGTAGGACGCCTGCCAGATGAGGAAGTTGCTCAGGCGGAACTCGCCGCCCGTGCGGATTATCAGGTCGGGGTCGGGACAGGGGTAGGTGTGCAGGTGCCGGGCAATCGTCTCCTCGGTAATCTCGTCAACGGGAACGCCCTCGCGGACGATGGCCTTCACGGCATCCACAATTTCGGCGCGCCCACCGTAGTTGAAGGCGATGTTGAGGATGAGGCGCTCGTTGTGGCGCGTCTTCTCGACGGCCTGATGAATCTTCTTCAGGCGGCCCTCGTCCACGCCGTCGTTGCGCCCGATGTGCCGGATTTTGACGCCCTCGCGGTGCAGGTGGTCCAACTCGCGCTGGATGAGGTAATCCACCAGCCCCATCAGGTGCCGCACCTCATCGGGCGGGCGGGTCCAGTTCTCGGTGGAGAAGGCGTAGAGGGTGAGCACCTTAATCCCTAGCTCGGCGCAGGCTTCCACGACGCCCCGGATGGCTTCTGCGCCGGCGCGGTGGCCCATGTTGCGCGGCACGCCATGTTCTTCGGCCCAGCGCCCGTTGCCATCCATGATGATGGCGATGTGCTGGGGGATTTTCATGTCTGAACCGTTCGGTTGCTCGCCCTGCTCCGCCATAGGAATCACCTGTTGCGATGTGAGATAGGAGATATGGGATATGAGATGGACAATGGAGAAAACAATGGCTTGTACATTGGTTATCTCACATCCCACATCTCACATCTCGTGTCTCATATCTCCATAATCTCGTCTTCTTTGCTCTTGGCTGTCTGGTCTACGTTCTCGACGTACTCGTTGGTGAGGGATTGAACCTGATCTCTGGCGCGGTACAGTTCGTCCTCGCTAATCATGCCCTCTTTTTGAGCATCTTCGAGGTCTTTCAATACGTCACGGCGAATGTTTCGCACCGCCACGCGCGCCTCCTCGGCCCGCTTGCCGACCTGCCTCACCAAATCCTGGCGGCGCTCTTTGGTCAACTGGGGCAGGATGAGGCGGATAATCGTTCCATCGTTGCTCGGCGTCAGGCCAAGGTCGGATTCCTGGATGGCCCGTTCGATGCCCTTGAGGGCGGTCTTATCCCAGGGCTTGATGATGAGCATCCGCCCCTCGGACGTGGAGACGCCTGCGACCTGATTGACGGGCGTGGGGACGCCGTAGTAGTCAACCGTCAGGCGGTCGAGCAAGTGGGGGTTGGCGCGCCCCGTGCGAATAGCGCGCAGATCCGTTTCCAGCGAGTCTATCGTCTTGCTCATGCGTTCTTCTGCATCGGTAAGCAAGTCTTTTACCATGCTGCCCTCCTCGTAGAGTTCACAGCGCCGTCAACGGCGCGGGCCGTGTTCTATCGTCCTTCGTCTGCCATCAGCTAACGAGGGTGCCAATCTCTTCGCCCTGCACCACCCGCTCAATACTACCCTCATTCCACAAATTCGTCACGATGATGGGCAGGTTGTTGTCCATGCAGAGGGTGAGGGCTGTGGAGTCCATCACCTGCACGCCCATGTTCAGCGCTTCGAGGTAGCTGAGGTGCGAGAAGCGTTTGGCGTCAGGGTTGAGCTTCGGGTCCGAATCGTAGATGGCATCTACCTTCGTCGCCTTGACCATCACCTCGGCGTCAATCTCCATTGCGCGGAGGGCGGCGGCGGTGTCGGTGGTGAAGTAGGGGTTGCCCGTGCCCCCGGCCAGGATGACGACGCGCCCCTTCTCCAGGTGGCGGATGGCGCGGCGGCGGATGTACGGCTCGGCGACGGCCTGCATCTCGATGGCCGTCTGCACGCGGGTGTCCACGCCCAAGCGTTCGAGCGCGTCCTGAAGGGCGAGGCCGTTGAGCACGGTGGCAAGCATTCCCATGTAGTCGGCGGTGGCGCGGTCCATCCCTTTACGCATACCGACGCTGCCGCGCCAGATGTTCCCGGCCCCGACGACGACGGCTACCTCCGTGCCCAAGTCTTTGACCCGCCTCACCTTCTGGGCCAACTCTTCTACCTTCTCCGGGTCAATGCCGAAGCCGCCCGGCGAGGCGAGCGCCTCGCCGCCGAGCTTGAGCAGGACTCGCCGATATTTTAATGCAGACATTCTCCCCCCAGCAATCGTAACGTGGTCAGTTATCGGTGGTCAGTACACGCCAGCGAAGTATACCAGTTGCGGCGGGTAACGAAAGGCCGGGCAGAGCGAACCCTGACCGGCCTTTGCGTCGTCCTAATTTATTCGCCGATGACGAAGCGGGAGAAGCGGCGCACGACGATGTTCTCACCGAGCTTGCTGATGTGCTCATTCACCAGGCTCTGAATCGTTTTGGAGGGGTCGCGCACATAGGGCTGCTCCAGAAGGACGTTCTCCTCGTAGAACTTGTTGAGGCGGCCCTCCGCGATGCGGGCGGCGATGTTCTCCGGCTTGCCCTCTTCCTTCGCGGCGGCGACGTAAATCTGGCGCTCGCGCTCCAGGTCGGCCTCGGAGACCTCCTCGCGGCGCACGTACTGGGGCGCGGAGGCGGCGATGTGTAGGGCGATGTCGTGGGCGAGGGTCTTGAAATCGTCGGTGCGGGCAACGAAGTCGGTCTCGCAGTTCACCTCGACGAGCACGCCAATCTTGCCGCCGAGGTGGATGTACGGCTCGACGAGGCCCTCGGTGGCCTCGCGGCTCGCCTTCTTCGTGGCCTTCGCCAGCCCGCGCTCGCGCAGCAGTTCAATGGCGCGGTCCACGTTGCCACCCGTCTCTTCCAGCGTCTTCTTCACGTCCAGCACGCCCGCGCCAGTGCGCTCGCGTAGCTCTTTTACCTGTTCCATGGTGACAGCCATATCGTATTCCTTTCTCGCATATCGCTAATCTGTAGACAGAAAGACAGCCGCACAAGGCGGTGGAGTGCGGCTGTCCCTGGATTGGTTGACTGTTCAGCGTACTCCCGCCGGGTTATGCCTCGATGTCGAGATCCTCGTCCTCATCGTCGCCGAAGTCGAAATCGTCATCGTCGAAGTCTTCGATTTCGTCGTCCGGGCTGAAGACGCGGCGGCTCGTGTCTACATCGTCGCGGGCGCTCTGCTCTTCCAACTCCTCGACGTAGGCGGCCTCGCGGATTTGCCGTCCTTCCATCGCGGCGTCGGCGATGGCGGTGGTAATCAGCTTGATGGCGCGAATGGCGTCGTCGTTGGAAGGGATGACCAGATTCACCGGCTCCGGGTTGCAGTTGGTGTCCACCATAGCCAGGAGCGGAATCTTGAGGGTGTTCGCTTCCTTGACGGCGATGTTCTCGCGGCGCACGTCAATGATGAATATCGCGTCGGGCAGCGTCTCCATGTTCTTGATGCCACCCAGACGGCGGTTCAGCTTCTCGATTTCCCTCTCGATTTCGAGCGCTTCCTTCTTGGTCATCAGTTCCAGTTCGCCTCGCGCGCGGCGGGCCTCCAGATTGCGGAGGTATTTCACGCGGCGGCGGATGGTCTGGAAGTTGGTGAGCGTGCCACCGAGCCAGCGCTGGTTGACGTAGGGCATTCCGGCGCGCTCGGCCTCACGCTGGATGGTCTCCTGCGCCTGACGCTTGGTGCCGACGAGGAGGACGATGCCACCCTTCGCGGTGATGTCGCGCACGCGGTCATACGCCTTGTGGACCTGTTCAAGGGTCTGGCTGAGGTCAATGATGTGGATACCGTTGCGCTCGGTGAAGATGTACGCGCGCATCTTCGGGTCCCACCGGCGGGTGCGGTGGCCGAAGTGGACGCCTGCTTCGAGCAGGGCTTTCATGGTAACGTCGGACTGCGGCATGAACTATCCTCCAAAATCGTTGTTGCGTCCGCGCCCTTCTTCCCCCTGCGGAACCCCGCTACATATGAGCGGGGCACGACCGCGTGAGTCCGGGTGCGTGCGGAATTGAGTGTCGGGCCATGATTGGCCCAATCGAGGAGTATACTATAAACCCGCTTCTACACCAAAAGTCGAGGGGTATCAGAGAGTGGAAAGAGAGGGCAGGCGGGAGCGAAAGTGATTATGTGAAGTAGGGCCTACCAAAGCCTACCTGAGAACGAGATAAAGGTAGGCTCTAGTTGACATAAAGTCACGAATGGTAGTCGTCAGTCATGCCACTACGTCTTTGACATAGCCACCCTATCTCTGCCGGACGAGCGGCCTGCTCCCTAATCTTTGCGCCCAAAAGTTGACCTCTCCTTTACAACTCGTACAATACCGCCCTGGATTGCAGGGCGTCGCTGCCTTCGCAACGCATCTTTCGAGGACGACAAGGTGGTCTCGTCGTCCTTTTGTTATGTAAGGAAGGGATGTACATCATGCTGAAGAAGCAACCTACGAAGAAGGCCGTCAAGGTCACTTTCGAGATTGAGCAGCCGCAGGCCGAGGAAGTCGCCGTGCTGGGTGATTTCAACGGGTGGCAGCCGGAGGCGATGAAGAAGTTCAAGAACGGCAAGCACAAGCTCACTGTAGACCTGGAGCCGGAGCGCGAATACCAGTTCCGCTATCTAATTGACGGCAGCGAGTGGAACAATGACGACGGGGCCGACCGCCTCGTGCCCAACGAGCACGGCACGGAGAACTCCGTCATCGTCTGCTAATAGCGGATTGCTTTAGAGGGGGGACTGGCAGCCGACGAAGGACGAAAGACGAAAGCAACGGCATTTCTGCGCGCCATCGCCTTCTGTTTGTCCAACCTTTAACTGATTCGTCTATAAGAGTGTTCCGCTCGTCTAAACGCGCCCTGCTGCACCAGTGGGGCGCGTTTGTTTTTGCCCGATGCCGGAAAACGCTTCCTCGCGGGGTGACGCGGGCGAATTTGTGCAATTGTTAAAGTCTATTGACAATGGGCCGCGTTGCTCGTATATTCGTGACAGGCCAAGGGTTAAGTCTCTATCCGTAAGATCCTCGAAGCGCCTGCAATCGCCTGTATGAGTGTAGCATGCTGGGTGGATGCTTCACTGCGTTCAGCATGACAAGGGGAGGTGGCTCGCTTGCTGACGCCTCTAGCACCTGCGTGACAGAGCCACTACATGATTTTACGGATAGACACTAAGTCAAAGCTGCAAGCCAAACGTCGTTCCCTCTGGCCGCACTCCAACGCTTTTGTCTACCCCTTTCCTTGCCCGCTACAGGGGCCTCGTAGCAACTCACTTGATGGTTCTCCGTACGCGCGGTAAGCTTTCGGCACGAGATTTGCAGGGCCGGGTTCTTGTGCTGACGAGTCCCGCGTGACAATACCTTCCCGTTAGGGTTATAATCCACCGCGGACTCGTCGCGGAGTCTGTTTCTTACAAGCAGGGCGGTTCGCCGCCCGTCATATCTGGCCGACGCGCCCGTGCGTGGCGCTGTTGTTATTCAGGGAAAGACTCGCGCACAGGGGTTTCGCAACCTCTCAGTCCGACCCAACATACTTACTCATGGAGGAGAAAGATGAACCGACGCTGGCATTTACTCGTGGCCCTGCTCATCGTTTTGAGCATGGTCCTCGCTGCCTGTGGTGGTGGCGGCGCTGCCAACACCGGCACCGATACCGGAACTACGGATGTCGAGCCGACTGAAGCTGTGGTGGAAGAGGAACCCACCGAAGCTGTGGTGGAAGAAGAGCCGACTGAAGAAGTCATGGAAGAAGAGCCGACTGAAGAAGTGGCTGAAGAGGAGCCGACTGAAGAGGCCACTGAAGAAGAGACCGAGGCTGTAACGGATACCGAAGAGACCGCAGAGGAGCCTGCTGAAGGCGAAGAGCAGGAACTGGGTCAGCGCCCCGAGGGCGGTATCCTGATCTGGGCCGACGATGCCCGCGCGCCGATCCTCACAGAACTGGTGCCTCAGTTTGAGGAAGAGTTCGGTATTCCTGTGGCAGTCGAGCAGCCCGCCAGCCCGCGTGAAGACTTCGTCGTCGCGGCACCTGCCGGGGAAGGGCCTGACCTGATCGTCGGTGCCCACGACTGGCTCGGCCAGTTCGTCGGCAACGGCCTCATCTCCCCCGTAGACCTCGCGGGCCTTGAGGACCAATTCGTAGAGGAGGCCATCCAGGCGTTCACCTATGAGGGCGAACTGTACGGAATGCCTATCTCCACCGAGAACGTCGCGTTCTTCCGCAACACGGACCTCGTACCGGAAGCGCCAGAGACGTGGGAAGAGGTGCTGGACATCTGTGCCGAGCTGGGTGACCAGGTCGAGCAATGCTTCCCGCAGCGCGAGGCCGACCCCTACCACTTCTATCCCATCCAGACTTCCTTCGGCGGTGATGTCTTTGGCCGCACGGAAGATGGCAGCTTCAACCCGGAAGAGGTCCTGATCGACTCCGAGGGTTCCATCGCGGCTGCCGAGTTCCTGGATCAGATGCGCGAAGAGGGCCTCTACCAGCCCGGTAGCGACTATGACATCTACCACGCGCTCTTTGAAGGTGGTGACGCGGCCTTCATCATCACCGGCCCCTGGGCGCTGGAGCGCCTTAACGAGTCGGGCGTGCCCTACGCCATCAGTGCCATCCCGGCGGGCACCCAGCCAGGTTCGCCCTTCCTGGGCGTGCAGGGTTTCATGGTGAACGCCTTCGGCGAGGGCCAAATCGAGGCGCAACTCTTCCTGACCGAGTTCATAGCGACGGAAGAGGTGATGAGCACGCTGGCTGAGGCTCAAGGTCGCCCCTCCGCCTTCACCCCCGTCCTCGAAGGTCAGATGGAGGATGAGGCCATTCAGGGCTTCGTAGAAGCCGGAGAGAACGGCACACCGATGCCTGCCCTCCCGGAAATGGCCTCCGTGTGGGATGCGTGGTCGAACGCGGGAACCCTGATCATCCAGGGCAGTGAAGACCCCGTTACGGCCTTCCAGAATGCCGCCGAGCAGATCCGCACTTTGATCGCGGGTGAATAGGCACATAGCCGTAGCTTGAGATAGCGCTCGATGTGGGGTGGGCCGGAGGTGTAACTTACTTCTGGCCCACCCCGCACAGTAGACGTTCCGGCGTGTCGTCGACCCCCATCCAAAGTAGCGGAGGTGAAATCATGGCTGTGGAAACGCAGCGCGCGCAGGGCCGGGCAACTACGTTTCCCGGCTTTTCCGGTTCCGTCTCGAACCTTCTGCTCCGGCTCCTTGGCCTGGCGGTTATTGACGCCTTCGCGGTCTGGCTCATCTCCATGATGTTTCGCGACGGTATCTACCCTCTGGCTACTGTCCTCACTGTCGTAACCATCCTGATCAATATCATCTTCTTACGGGAGGATTGGTATCCGCTCCGCTGGATGGCCCCCGGCCTGGCCTTACTCATCGTAATGGTCATCTACCCCATTCTCTTCACCGTCTACGTCGCGTTCACCAACTACGGAGAGGGGCACCTGCTCACCAAGCAGCAAGCCGTCTCCCGCCTGCAGCAAACGTCCTTCCTGAGTGAAAACGCTGTGACCTATCGCTGGGTGGCCTATCGCACCCCTGCCAACGAGTATGCCCTGCTGCTTGAGTCAGACGATGGGCCACAGCTCTTCGCCCAACCGAACGCGCCCCTCCAACCGCTCGATCAGGTGGCTGACATCAGCGCGCCGGATGACGAAGGCATTCCGAGCCAGATTGGAGCCTACACTCGCGTGCCCCGCACGGAACTAGGCACAGTTATTCGCTCTCTCGGTGGGCTTCAGTTCGGCCAGGCACCCGAAATAGTCCAACTGAACCCGCAGCGCCCTACACAGGCTTCCTCCTTTGAACCACGTTACGTGTACGACCCAGCGAGTGATGCCTTCACGGACCAGCAGACGGGTCTTGTCTATGAAGGGGATAATGCAACGGGCCAGTTTACGACGGATACGGGAGAAAGTTTAAGCCCCGGCTTCCGTACTGTCGTCGGAACGCGAAACTTCGAGCGCGTTCTGACCAGCCCCTCCCTGCGTGGCCCGATGCTCCGCATTCTGCTCTGGACTTTCGGCTTCGCCTTCTTCTCCGTCCTCATGACCTTTACTCTGGGGCTGTTCCTGGCGATTGCCTTCAACAATCCTGACCTGAGGGGGCGTAAAATCATTCGCTCCATCCTGATTATCCCCTACGCCATCCCAGGCGTCATCAGCGTGCTCATCTGGCGCGGCCTGCTGAATCCTCGCGTCGGGCCAATCAACGAGTTTCTCAACAGCGCCTTCGGCATCGCGCCCGAATGGTTCGCCGACCCCAATATGGCGAAACTGGGCATCCTGCTGGTCAACCTGTGGTTGGGCTACCCGTACATGATGCTCATCAGCACTGGCGCATTGGCCGCCGTACCTTCGGATATCTACGAGGCCGCCTCGGTGGACGGAGCCAATACGTGGCAGAAATTCTGGACCATGACGCTGCCGTTGATCCTCATCTCCCTCGGCCCGCTGCTCATCTCCTCCTTCGCCTTCAACCTGAACAACTTCAACATCGTTTTCCTGTACGCGGAAGGCGGCCCGCCCATATCAGGCTCCCCCGTGCCCGCAGGCCACACCGACATTCTGATAAGCTATACCTACCGACTGGCCTTCGGAGGTCGGGGCGCAGATTACGGATTTGCATCGGCCATCACCATCTTCATCTTCCTGCTGGTCGCCACCATCACCTTCTTCCAGTTCCGGTATACCAAAGCGCTAGAGGAGATATCCGAAAATGTCTAGTCAATCGCTAGCCAATCGTCCCGCCGGGGGCGGCCCCACGTTCCAGCAGCGACGGATGATCAACCTTGTCATCAGCTATGGGATGGCGGCCATTGCCATCTTCTTCGCCCTGTACCCCGTGCTGATGATTTTCTCGGCCTCGCTCAATCCCACAGGCAGTTTGCAGAGCCGGGGCCTCATTCCCGATAACGCTTCGTTCGAGAACTACCAGCGGTTGTACACGGACCCACTCAATCCATTCCCGCGCTGGATGTGGAACTCCATCAGGGTTTCCGGCATCACGACCGTGCTGGCCGTCCTGATTACCGCCTTCGCGGCCTACGCCTTCTCTCGCTTCCGCTTCAAAGGGCGGCGCAACCTGCTGTTGACGCTGGTGCTGGTGCAGGTCTTTCCGAACCTGCTGTCCCTCGTCTCCCTCTTCCTGCTGCTGCTGGAATTGGGGCAGTACATTCCCTTCCTCTCCGTCGGCACGCACGGGGGGTTGATTCTGATTTACCTCGGCGGCGTCATGGGGCTGAATGTCTGGCTGATGAAGGGGTTCTTTGACTCCGTTCCGCGCGAGTTGGACGAGTCCGCCAAAATGGATGGGGCATCGGACTGGCAGATTTTCTGGCGAATTATCTTCCCGCTGGTGCGCCCGATTCTGGCGGTCATTGCCATCCTCACGTTCATCGGAACCTTCAGTGACTTCCTGCTCGCCAGTGTCATCCTGCAACGCGCGGAGCAGTACACCTTTATGGTGGGGCTGTACCGCTTCATCCTCGTCCAGTTCAACCAGAATTGGGGCGTCTTCGCGGCGGGCGCTGTCATTGGTGCCTTGCCCGTCGTCCTCATCTATCTGTTCCTGCAAGACCAGATTGTGGGCGGTCTGACCGCCGGGTCCGTAAAGGGCTAAGTTCTACACGAGCGTACAGGGCGCGTGGGGCACACCCACGCGCCCTCTTCTTTGCCCCACTTCATTCTCCCATTACGAACTCACAGCAGACCACGATGTCAAACAGCCGGGAGCGCGGGCGTCTCGCCCGCCTCCAGTCACAGTTACCAGAAACCCTCCCTATGGAAGACCACATCTTCGGAACCTTCTCCACCGACCGCCTCAAGTTTCTTCATGAGCGCGCCTCCGCGCAGGGCGTGCAGCATCAGGCGCGCCGCCTCCCGCTCGACCCGGTGCCCGGCGAGCCGCTGACCCTCGTCGCCACCACCGGGCCGGACGTGGTCGCGCAGGAACTCGTCGCCCGCTACACCACCGACGGCAGCGCGCCGACGGAGGAAAGCGCCGCCGTGCCCTTCACCATCGTCGCCCGCCGCTGGAGCACGGCGGCGTGGGGTTACGTCACCGAATGGCACGCCGAGCTACCGGGCTGGCCCGAAGGCACCCTCCTGCGCTACGAGATAGTCGCTCGGCTGGCGGATGGCACCTGGCACGCCGCCGACTGGCCGCAGCCGCGCCTGGTCGTCGAGGAGACATTGGTCAAGGGAGAAGACGAACCTCTCGTGGCGGAGCAGCACGCGCCCAGCCGCTTCGCGCTCTCGATTGACCGCTTCGCGCCGCCGGAATGGGCGCAGAACGGGCTCATCTACCAGCTTTTCCTGGACCGCTTCGCGCGCGAGGACGAGTGGCCTAAGCCGCCCACCCTCTTCGACATTCACGGCGGCACGCTGCGCGGGGCCATCGAGAAGCTAGAGCACGTTGCCAACCTGGGCGCGACCTGCATCTGGCTCTCGCCCCTCTTCCCAAGCCCCACGCATCACGGCTACGACGCCACCGACTACTACGAGGTGGAGCCGCGCCTGGGCACGAAGGAAGATTTGCGCGAGTTGGTTGATAGGGCGCACGCGCTGGGAATGCGCGTCCTGCTCGACTTCATTGCCAACCACGTCTCCAGCGCGCACCCCCGCTTTCAGGAGGCGCTGGCTGGCCCGGACAGCGAGGCGCGCGGCTGGTTCCAGATTGACCAGCGATACATCCCACTCGGCTACCGCTCCTTCTTCGGCGTGGCGACGATGCCCGAACTGAACACCGACCACCCGGCGGTGCGCGACTACCTCGTCGGCGCGGCGGAGATGTGGGTGCGCGACTTTGACGTGGACGGCTTCCGGCTCGACTACGCGCACGGCCCCAGCTACAGCTTCTGGGCGCACTTCTGGAGCGCGGTCAAGCGCATCAAGCCGGACGCCTGGTGCTTCGGGGAGGTTGTGGACACGCCGGGGAACCAGCTTACCTACGCGGGCTATCTGGACGGCGTGCTCGACTTTCACCTCGGCGACGGGCTGCGCCGCGTCTTCGCCTTCGAGACTCTGGACCTCGTATGGCTCGACCACTTCCTGCGCGACCACGAGGCGTTCTTCCCACCGCACGAGCAGTTCTCCCGGCCCACCTTCCTCGACAACCACGATATGGACCGTTTCCTCTTCGCGGCGGGAGGTTCGATTCACAAACTGCGGCTCGCCGCCCTCGTTCTGTACGCGCTGCCGAACCCGCCCATCCTCTACTACGGCACGGAGGTCGCGCTGCCGCAGCGCCGCAGCAAGAACGACGGCTGGGGGCTGGAAGTCTCCCGCGAGCCGATGAACTGGAGCCTGACCACCGGGAACGCGGAGCTACTGACCTTCTTCCAGCGCCTCGGCGCGCTGCGCCGCGACGAGCCAGCGATGCGGCCCGACCAGCGCGAAACGCTCTCCGTCGCGCCGGAGCATTACCTCGCCCGCCACACGCGGGGCAGCAGCGAGCTTTTCCTTGCTCTTAACCGCGCCACCACGCCCGCCGCCCTGCGCCACGAAAAAATGCAGGGCACCTTCCGCGACCTGCTCACCGATGAGGTGATTACGCTGGAAGGCACCCTGCACCTGAAGGCCCAAGAGGGCCGACTACTGAAGCGTCTGTAATGGGGTTACAGCAGTCGAGAGCGCTAAAGGTTCTCTTTATAGCCTACTCGCCCTCGCGGCGCTGGCCCTCGTAGTCCGCCTGCGGGAACCCGCGCACTGCTGGCTTGTCCTCCTCGTCCTCCTCCGGGAGTACGGGGACTCCCGTCGTCGGGTAAGGGGAGCCGGGCATGGGCAGCGGATTGCGGGTCAACACGGGCATTCCGCCGCCCTCGTCGTCGCGGTGCCCTGCTGGCTCTTCAAGCGGGCCGGACCGCCTCTCCAACTCCTCCAATGGAGTCATCAACGGCTCCCTGGTCGTGCGGTTCTCATCGTCACGAATGTCCATGCTGGCCTCCTTTGGCCTCGTTATCGCCGCTTGCGCGCCTCGTCGTCCAGCGTGCCGTCGCCGAACCCGTCCGGCGCGGGCGCGGGGAGCGGCTGGCCCACCGCCGTCGGGAGCGCGTGGTCCGGCAGCAGCCCGTCGTGTCGGTCCGGGTTGGTCATCGGCTCGCCATCCCCACGCGACGGATAGACGCGCCGTTCAATCTCCTCCAACGGGGCCATCAACGGCTCCCCAGTGGTTCGGCTCTCATCATCTCGAACGTCCATCAGGTACCTCCTGGATTGAACACCTCGCCTACTCGTCGAAGCGCCAGGGTTCCTTGCGGTCCTCCTGGGCGCTCGATTCGTTGTCATCCTCGAACTCGACGACGGGAGCCGCGATGAGATGGCTGCCAGCCACTGGCAATATCGTCGTCGGCATGAGCGCGTCGTGGTCCTCATCGCGCGGCCCAGGCTCACCCTCGCCTCTGCCCGGATAGGATTCACGTTCCAAATCCTCCAGGGGCCTCATCAATGGCTCCGAACTCCCGCGCACGTCATTGTCACGAGTATCCATCGCGCACCTCCTCTTTGTATCAGGGATGCCTGCTTAGGGAGCAATTGCTATGCCCTGCTCTCTGGCACAAAGCGTGCAAGGGGCTACAACATTGTGACTCCGTTGACGCACCCCGCGCGGCGACCTATAATGGCGCTCCAGCAAGGAGCATTGAATGCCCAACCCACTCGAAGGTATCGAAAGACAGTTCCAGCGCTTCATCGAGCGGCCCCTCATGCGCCTCTTCGGGGGTCGCCTCGAACCCTCGGACATCGCCAAGCACCTCAGCCGCGCGATGGAAGACGAGCGCCAGGTCTTCTCCGGCAAGCTGGTCGGCCCGAACCTCTATCAGGTCAGGCTCTCCGAGGAGGATGCCAACAACTTCAAGAGCTACGAGGCCACCCTTCGCCAGGACCTCTCAGACTATCTCGTGGACCTCGCGCAGCGGCGCGGCATCACGCTGCTGGGCCGCCCTGAAATTCGCTTCATCCCGACCCCAGGCATGGGGCGCGGCGACATCGAGGTGCGCGCCCAACTGGTGGACCGCAGCGCCGAGCAGCACACGCGCCAGTTCGCCACGCCCATCCCAACTCAGGAGGACGAGCACCCGCAGGAGGTCGCGGCCTCTGCCTGGCTGGAACTGCCCGACCGCACCGTCGCGCTCAACCGCCCCTTTATCACGCTGGGCCGCAGCATAGACAACGACATCATCCTGGAGGCCGACGACGTGAGCCGCCACCACGCGCAGATTAAACTCAAGGGTGGTAACTACGTCCTCACCGACCTGCAAAGCGCCAACGGCACGCGGGTCAACGGGAAGCGCGTCACCGAATGCGCGCTCCGTGACGGCGACGAGATTTGCGTCGCCATCATCTGCATGACCTTCAGGCTGACGAGCGCCCGGCGCGGAAGATAACCATGACCACGACCGTGCTCCTCTTCGTCCTCCGCATTGCCTTTATGCTCCTGCTCTACGGCTTCCTGCTGCTCGTCGTCTGGATGGTCTGGCGCGAGTTGCGGCGAGGCAGCGAGGCGGACATCGCCTCGCCGCAGGCCCCGCGTGGCGCGCGCCTCACCGTCGTCGCGGCGGGTGATAGCGGCTACGCCGAGGGTCGGCAGTTCGAGCTTCAATCCATCACCACCATCGGGCGCGACCTGAGCAACGACATTGTCATCGCGGATGACTATGCCTCCTCACGCCACGCCCGCATCGAGCGTCAGGGCGACGGGCGCTTCTGGCTGGTGGACGTGGGCAGCAGCAACGGCACCCTCCTCAACGGCCAGCGCATCCGTGAAAATGACACTATCCCCCTCGACCCCGGCGATGTGATTGGCGTTGGCAAGGTCCAGCTTAAAGTCGGTTGACGGCCACGTCTGCTGCCTTGGCCCAGCTATTGCATCATACCGCCCGTCTCGCCTCAGGCCATCTAAGCTGTCAAAACCCTTTGTTCCATGCCGGAAACAACGTTGAGGATTGAATCGCATGGGGAAGCGCGGCAAGGCCACTCTCCCCAGTGGAGGAACAATGGAACTGCCGACGATTCTGGTCATAGAAGACGACGCGGGCATCCGGGAGATGCTGGAAGAGGCCCTGACCGAGGAGGGCTACACCGTCGAGGCCGCGTCGGATGGCCTCGACGCCTTGCAGCGCCTGGAAGCGCTATCGCCCTCCCTCATCATGCTCGACGTGGTGATGCCCTACGTGGATGGCGTCACCTTCATCCGCAACTTTCACGACCTACAGACAGACGTGCCCGTCCTCATCATGAGCGCCTCCGTCAACGCGCGCGAGGTGGCCGAAGAGTGCGGAGCCGATGCCTATCTAGACAAACCCTTTGACATCCACGAGATGCTTTCCCTCGTCAGCAGCCTCATCCACGAGAGATAACCCGCGCTATCAAGCGAAAGAAACCTGCTTGTTTGACACTCTCCATCATGAGAGCTGTCCGGCGGTAAACACTCCCTACTTGTCCCCTAAGCGAAACGAGCCTGTAAGCCGACCTTAGAGGCAGCAACTCCAGACTACCTGTACGGAAACACAAGGTTGGCATACAGGTTGGCCCAAGCACAAAGAGAGGGCGAAACGTGCTGACGCTCTACGACAGACATGTTGCTGCGTGGATCCCCTTAAGGTCGCTTCGCAGATTCACTTCGTTCAGGATGACAAGTAAGGAGCTAGACCTTAC
>DASVVH010000436.1:0-9799 GCA_036386615.1 Ardenticatenaceae bacterium | reverse complement strand
GGCCGCGCCTGAAGAGGAAGCCGCCGCAGGCAGCTTTTTGGAGCAGGCCGAAGCAGGGGAGTTCGAGGGTACCGAGGTGGTCATCTTCACGGGATGGCTGGAGGCCGAGGGCGAGAACTTCGAGGCGACACTGGCCCCCTTCGAGGAGCGAACGGGCATTGACATCGTTCACGAGGGCGTGGCCGACTTCGAGCAGTTGATTACCGTTCGCGTCGAGGGCGGCGACGCGCCCGACATCGCCATCTTCCCGCAGCCGGGGCTGATGGCGCGCTTCGCCAGGGACGGCGCGCTGGTGGACCTGGGCACCTTCATGGACACGGCGCAACTGGAAGAGAGCTACATCCCGGCGTGGCTGGAACTGGCAACGGTGGACGACCAGCTTTCAGGCATCTTCTTCCGCGCCAGCACGAAGAGCCTTGTCTGGTATCCGGTGCCGCAGTTCGAGGAGGCGGGCTACGAGGTTCCCGAAACGTGGGACGAGTTGATAGCCCTCAGCGATCAGATGGTAGAGAACGGCCACACGCCCTGGTGCATCAGCATCGAGCACGGTGGGGCGACGGGCTGGGTGGCGACTGACTGGATGGAAGAGATTGTGCTTCGCACCGCCGGGCCGGAGGTCTACGACCAGTGGGTGAACCATGAGATTCCCTTCAACGACCCCGCCATTCAGGAAGCCGCCGAAATCATGGGCGAAATCTGGTTCAATGAGGAGTACGTGCTGGGCGGGACGACGGGCATCCTGACGGTTCCCGTCGCCGAGACGCAGACGCCGATGTTCGACGAGGAGCAGCCGGGCTGCTGGATGCACCGGCAGGCGGGCTGGATTCCTTCCTTCTTCCCCGAAGGGAAAACGGCACCCGAAGACAGCATGTTCTTCTACCTGCCGCCGATTGAGGAAGAGCAGGGGCGGCCCGTGCTGGGCGGCGGCGACATCGCCTCCATGTTCAACGACCGCCCGGAAGTGCGCGCGGTGATGGAGTACCTGGCGACGGCGGACGCGGCGCGAGTGTGGACGGAGACCGGCGGCTTCATCTCGCCGCACCAGGGCGTATCGCTCGACTGGTACGGCAACGATGTTGACCGCGCTCAGGCTGAAATCCTCCAGAACGCGACGACCTTCCGCTTCGACGCCTCGGACCTGATGCCCGCCGAGGTGGGGACGGGCACCTTCTGGTCGGGGATGGTGGATTACATAAGCGGCGAGGACTTGGAGGCCGTGCTCACGGAAATAGACGAGAGTTGGCCGAGCGAGTAACGTGGCGTAGTCGTGGGGGAGGGTGGAGCACGCTCCACCCTCCCCGTTGATGGCTTTCCATTGAACGATGAACGAACCGGGGCGCAAGATGGTTGTAGAGAGCGAAGGACGAGCCAGGGGTGCCGGGTTACAGGGGCCAATGCGCCTGCTGGTGTCGCTGGCGCTGGGGCTGGCGACGCTGCTCGCGCTGCGGTGGAGCTACACCTTCGTGCAGGCGGAGGAGACGCCGAGGCTCGTAGCGGGATTGGTCGCGCTGGGAGCCGGGGTGCTCGGCGTGTGGCTGCTCTTCTGGCTCGGCAACGATGTGGTGGCCCATCTGCCCGCCGGGCGCATACAGGAGGCGTTGCAGCCCGTGGTGTTCGTTGGCCCCGCGCTGCTCCTGCTCTTCGCCTACCTCGTCTACCCCGCGCTGAACACGATTTACATCAGCTTCTTTGACGAGCGTTCGCGGAACTTCGTGGGGCTTGAAAATTTTCTCTTCGCTTTTCGCAGCCCCGACGTGCAGATTGTCTTTCGCAACAATCTGATGTGGCTGGTGCTCGTGACGGGGTTCAGCGTGGCGCTGGGGCTGCTCATCGCCGTGCTGGTGGACCGCGTTCGCCACGAGGCGGCGGCCAAGTCCTTCATCTTCCTGCCCCTGGCAATCTCCTTCGTGGGAGCGAGCGTCATCTGGCGCTTCGTCTACGCTTTCGCACCCGTGGGTCGCCCACAGATTGGCGTGCTGAATGCCATCGTCGTGGCGCTGGGCGGTGAGCCGGTGGGCTGGCTCATCGAGCGCTCGATCAACAATTTCGCGCTCATCGCCATCATGATATGGATGCAAACGGGCTTCTGCATGATTGTCTTCTCGGCGGCGCTGAAATCCATCCCCAGCGAGATTACGGAGGCGGCGCGCATGGACGGGGCGACGGAGGTGCAGACCTTCTTCCGCATTACCCTGCCGATGCTGCAAGGGACGATGATAGCGGTGGCGACGACGGTTATCGTGGCGGTGCTGAAGGTGTTCGACGTGGTCTTCGTGATGACGAACGGGCAGTTCGACACGCAGGTGCTGGCGAACCGGATGTACGCCGAGATGTTCACCTTCCGTAACTTCGGGCACGCGAGCGCGCTGGCGGTGATTCTGCTGGTGGCGGTCATTCCGGTGATGGTGATTAACGTCCGCAACCTGCGCGAGCAAAGGAGCCGCCGATGAGTGCCGCCCCCTACCAGACCAGCCTCGTGCGCCGGAAGTTCGAGCGGGTGGTCGTGCCGCTCGCCGTCATTTTTATCTGTTTTCTGTGGACGCTGCCGACGGCGGGGGTGCTGATTAGCTCCTTCCGCGAGTCTACGGCGATTCGCACGTCAGGCTGGTGGACGGTCTTCGCCCATCCTTTCGAGTTCACCCAATGGACGCTGCAAAACTACCGCGAGGTTATCCTGGCGGACGGGATGGGGTCGGCCTTCCTCAACAGTGTGATTGTGACGATTCCGGCGACGGTGATTCCGATTACCATTGCCGCCTTCGCCGCCTACGCCTTCGCGTGGATGGACTTTCGCGGGCGCGAGCTTCTTTTTGCTATCGTGGTGGGGCTGCTGATTGTGCCCCTGCATATGGCGCTGATTCCACTGCTGCGCGTCTACACGCGGCTGGACCTGACGGGAAGCTATCTTGGAATCTGGCTGGCGCACACGGGGTTTGGGCTGCCCCTCGCCATCTACCTGCTCTACAACTATATCGTGCAGCTTCCGCAGGACTTGCTGGAGTCGGCGTTCATTGACGGGGCTTCACACTTCACGGCCTTCACACGGCTGGTGCTGCCGCTTTCAGTCCCCGCGATTGCCTCATTCAGCATCTTCCAGTTTTTGTGGGTGTGGAACGATTTACTGGTGGCGCTGGTCTTCCTGGGGAGCGGAAACGAGAGTTCGGTAATCACCTCGCGGCTGACGGAGTTGGTGGGGTCCAAGGGGCAGGACTGGCACCTGCTGACGGCGGGGGCCTTCGTGAGTATGGTGGTTCCCCTGGTGGTCTTCTTCTCCTTGCAGCGCTACTTCGTGCGCGGCATATTGGCAGGCTCGGTGAAGGGATAGGAGAGCGTTTAGATGCCGGATATGCTGGTGAAGCTGTACACGCTGCCGGAGGCAGGCCCGCTATTGGCTCGGCTCGATGGAGAAGGGGTGGAGGTGCGGCGCGCGCTCGCCCCGGAGAAGGAGCGGGTCGTCGGGTGGGTGCGGGAGCAGTTCGGCGGGGGCTGGGCCAGCGAGTGCGAGGTAGCCTTCGCGCGGCAGCCCATCGGCTGCTTCATCGCGGTCACGGAGGGGAAGATTGTCGGCTTCGCATGCCACGACGCGACTTACAGGAATTTCTTCGGCCCGACGGGGGTGGAGCGGGCGCAGCGAGGGCGAGGCATCGGCCAGGCGCTGCTGCTGGCCTGCCTTCACGCGATGGCGGCGCAGGGCTACGCCTACGCCATCATCGGCGGGGTTGGCCCGGCGGAGTTCTACGCAAAGACCGTTGGAGCCACCCTGATTGAAGACTCCTCGCCGGGCATCTATCGTGGGATGCTGAGTAGCGAATGAAGGACGACCGACGACCGACGACCGACGACCGACGACCGACGACCGCTAACGACTTCACAGCAACGGCATAATGCAAAGGTGCAAGGACGCAAAAGGTTTTTGATGCGGAACGACACCATCAACAGCAATAGAACTTCTCTGTGGCCGTTCTTTGTGTCCTCTGTGCCTCTGTGGTGGAAAATCCGTAATCCGTAGCGGTCGTCGGTCATCGGTCGTCAGTCGTCGGCAGAAGAGAAGGAGCATTCAAATGAGCGATAACCCCGAACGGGTTCCGGTGGTCATTCTGGAGGATGACCGGGCGATTGCCCGGCAGGTAGCGGGCTGGATGGCGACGCTCATCCGCGCGCGCAACGCCGAGCGGCGGCCCACCGTGCTCGGTCTGGCGACGGGCAGCACGCCCCTCGGCATCTACCAGGAATTGATTCGGATGCACCGCGACGAGGGGCTGGATTTCTCGCGCGTCATCACCTTCAACCTGGACGAATATTACCCGATGGAGCCGGACAGCATACACAGCTATCATCGCTTCATGTGGGAGAACCTGTTCGACCACATCAACATCAACCCGGAAAACGTTCACATCCCGCCCGGCGACCTGCCGCGCGAGGAGGTGGCGCGGGAGTGCGCTGCCTACGAGGAGAAGATTCGCGCTGTCGGCGGTATAGACTTTCAACTGCTGGGCATTGGGCAGAGCGGGCACGTCGGCTTCAACGAGCCGGGGTCGGGGCGGGCGTCGCGGACGCGGCTCATCATGCTGGACTCCATGACGCGGCGGAGCGCGGCCTCGGACTTCTTCGGGGAAGAGAACGTGCCGCTGGAAGCTATCACGATGGGTGTCGCCACGATTCTGGAGGCGCGCGAGGTGGCGCTCGTCGCGATCGGCGAGCACAAGGCCGCTATCGTCAAGCGCGCTGTCGAGGGCGAGGTCAGCCCCGGCGTGGCGGCGACCTACCTTCAGAATCACCCCCACGCGACGGTCTACCTGGACGCGGCGGCTGCCGCCCTGCTGACGCGGGTTCACACGCCCTGGGCGCTTGGCGAGGTGGAGTGGACGCCGGACCTGGTTATCAAGGCGGTGACGTGGCTGAGTGGGACGACCAACAAGTCAGTGCTGCGGCTGGACGCTTATGATTACCGCGAGCACCATCTTGGCCCCCTGCTGGCGCGGTACGGCTCGGCCCCCGTGCTCAACGGGGAGGTGTTCAACCAGCTTATCTCGAAGGTGCGGGGGCGGAGCAAGCTGCCCCAGAACCAGCGCGTCATCGTCTTCTCGCCCCATCCCGACGACGATGTTATCTCGGCGGGTGGGCTGCTGCGGAAGCTTCACGAGAACGGCAACGAGGTTCTTGTCGCCTACCAGACATCGGGCAACATCGCCGTCTTCGACCACACCGTCCGCTACCACATGGACTTCTTGCGCCGCCTCGCCGCCGAGTTCGGGGAGGCCGAGGCGATGAGGTCAACTATCGAGGAGGTGGAGGCGTTTCTGGCAGAGAAGCAGCCGGGCGAGGTGGACTGCCCTGCGGTGCAGCAAATCAAGCGCATCATCCGCGAGGGGGAGGCGGTGTCGGGCATCGAGACGCTGGGGCTGCGGCGCGAGCAGGCGCGCTTCCTGAACCTGCCCTTCTACCAGACGGGGGAGGTGCGAAAGGCCCCCGTCACGCAGGCGGACGTGTGCATCATCCTGAAACTGCTTGAAGAGGTGCAGCCGGAGATAGTTCTGGTGGCGGGCGACCTCTCGGACCCGCACGGCACGCACCGCATGTGCCTGAGCGCCATCGAGCAGGCGCTGGCGCAGTACGAAGGCGAACCGCCGCAGGTCTGGTACTACCGGGGCGCGTGGCAGGAGTGGCCCGTCTATCAGGCGGATGTGCTGGTGCCGCTCTCGCAGGAGGAGCTTGAGGCGAAGATTCTCGCTATCTTCAAACACCAGTCGCAGAAGGACAAGGCCCCTTTCCCCGGCCTGGACGACAGGGAGTTCTGGCAGCGCGTGGAGGAGCGCAACAAGGGCACCGCCAATCAGGTGGACGAGTTGGGCCTGCCCGCCTACTTTGCGATGGAAGCCTACGTAGTGCGCCGGGGCAATCAACCGCTCCCGACCGAAATCATATCAACCGCAGCGCTCGGCGGTTAGCGCCGGATAGCTGGGTGAGTGATTCAGGAGTTACGTGTACTGTTTCACGAGGTTCACATAGATTGGTCTTAGCCCAGGCATACATCAAGTAAGGTCTAGCTACATACATGTCATCCTGAACGAAGTGAAGGATCCACCCAGCAAGGTTCATCCTTAAGGCGTTAACACGCTTTGCGCCCTCGATGACTTGGCTGAAGCTGTAGGCTAACCTTGTGTACTCGTACAGTTACGCAGTTGAAACAAGCCGGGAGCGCGGCGGGTGCCCTTTGGGCGGTGCCCGCTCCGTTGCTCCGCGTCGCTGACGCTGTAGAGCGCTCCCTTTCCGTAACTCCTATGATTGTTGCATAAGACGAGCGCCTCCCGTCAGGGAGGCGCTCGTTATGTGGTTGAATGTTTACGGCGGTTACGCGCGGCGGCGTCGCCACACGAGCAGCCCGCCGACCGTGCCAAGCAGCGCGAGGGCAACCATCGGGGCCACGTTTCTCGCGGTGCCAGTCGAGACGGTGCCGACGCTCACGGCTGTGGGCGAGGACTCGCACGGCGTCAGCGTGTAGTAGCTGGCTCCAATCTCCTGGTCACTGCTCACGCGAACGCTGTTGTTCAGGCCAGTGGCGCAGTCCTCGCCGCTAACCAGGCGGGCGAAGGGATGAGAGACGGACTCACCTACGGCAAGCTCGGCCTCTGTCGCGTTAACCAGAACATCCTCGTTGAGTGTGTCCGTCACCAGCACGCCCGTCGCGGGCGCATTGCCGATGTTCGTGATGGTGATAGTGTAGCTGGCAATCTCACCCTGGCGGGCGAACTCTCCCGGCCCCTCAACCGTAACCTGGAAGTTAGGTATGGTGTGGCGGAGGACGAAGAGGCCGGAGCCGATGTCGCTGGCAATGATTTTACCACTGGGAAAGAAGGGATAGTTGCCCCAGACGCCCGCGAAAACGGTGGGTTCATCCGCCGCGCTCGGCGTGGTGTCGAAGCGGGCAAGCTCGGCGGTGGTGCCTTCGATGGCGGTACTGGCATCGAGAATCCGTATGCCGTCCGTGTAGTTGCCCTCGAAGATAAGCCCGCCGCGCACGTAGAGGTTGTGGTCAATCGCCTTGGTCGGCCCCTCGAAGTAGTCTACGAGGACGGGGTTGTCGAGGTCGGTGATGTCCCAGAAGTAGGTGCGGTAGTTCTGCGGTGCCCCTGCGGTCACGCCGTTCAACTCGTCGTACTCGTCGTTCATCACGAGCGTCGTGTGGTCATCCGTCACCCAGCCCTGGTGCGTATATCCAGCGCCCTCGTAGGTTACGCGGGAGATGAAGCCGTTGAGCGGTACATCGGCGTCGTTGGTAACGTCCACGAGGGTCAGGTGGTTGATGTTGGGGGCGAAATCGCCGTTATGGTTGAAGCAGACTTCCCTGCCCCGGTGGTCCTGGTCCGGCCCGTTATAGACGATGCACTGCGTCTCGTGCGTGTAGCCGTCGCTCAGGTCGCAGCCCCGGAAGGTGGGGTTGAGCGGGTCCGCCGTGAGGTCGAGCATGTGAAGCCCGCCGTTCTCGTCGTCCTGACCGCCGCGACAGGTGTTGCTGCCCGCGACGAAGAGATTGCCCGTCGCCGGGTTGATGTAGAGCGTGTGCCCATTGCCGAAGCCCGCGTAGTGGCCCGACTCCTCGAACTGGGTTCCCGGCAGCGCATCGCGAAGCTGCTTCAGGTCGAAGATTTGCAGGCCGTGTGGGGTGACTAAATCGCCGTCGGCGACGGTGTACATGTAGTCGCCGTACACGTCCACGTCACGCCAGAGCACGTTCGGCGCGTGCGTGGGCAGGAACCCAACCAGGATGGGTGGGTCGGCGGTGATGTTCGTAAACGAGACACCCTCGCTGTGGCCCATCAGGGCGTACTCTGTGCCTGTTTCAGGGTCAACCCAACCCCACAGGTCGGCCCCGGAGCCACCCTCCACGTTGGTGGGCACGAAGCCTAGCAAGTCTATGTTGTGGCAGGGAAAGGTTCCGGCGAGGCCAACGGCTTCGTTGCACTCGACGGCGGCCATCGGCTCGCGGCGGATGGAAAGGTTGGGGTTCGTAAGCACATGATGCTTGCTGCCCGGCGCGGTGGCGTGGTCGTGAACGGGGGGTGGTTCCTGCGCCGTGACACCTTTGAAGGTGCTGGGCAGTAGCAACGCGACGGCGAGAATAAATAGAATGGCGGGTACGCGGAGACGGGTAAGGTAGCTCACAGGCTCCTCCTCTATGTAGCGGGCCGGACTCCTCCGGGCACCATGTGGCGGTTAGGGCCGATAATGTAGCGAGAGGCAGGCTCCTCAGGGCAGATGCTGGGGCCGTGGGGAGACCTGCTTGACGCTATGCGAATGGAAAAGTCGGATGGTTCTGGTGCCTGAACGCCTCGCCCGACACTCGATGATGGTAGCTGCGCGTGGCGATGGGGGAGCCGCCCGGCGCGTCGAGTGAGAAGCCAGCAGGTTTAGTTGGGAACGAATTGGAGCGGGTGCATCATAGCACGCTTATACGAGCCGTCAACTGCCAAGATTACAGCTATGTCAAAGCCACGCACCTTGTAACGTATCTAACAGCTACTGCGCAGCTATCTCTCGCTATACTGGCTTCTTTTGCTCGCCAGTACTGGCCGTTACTGGCCTATACTGGCCGATGCCCCGTGCGGCCCGTTGCTCACTCCCTCTCCTCCTCACGACAGGGCGCAGGAGCGCAAGCTGAACCTGCCGCAGAATTACCTGTTACTAATAGCTCCTTTCCACGACATATATACAGAGGACAGAAGTATTCAGTTCGACAGCGCGAGGAGTCCGGCGACTGAAACACGCAACCCTATGACCGATGCTCAGGCTCCGCAACAGGATAGCGAGGAGACCCCGCCGGACGACGCGCTGGTTCTCGCGGCGCGCCACGACCCTGACGCCTTTGCCGAACTGTACCGCCGCCACCTCCAACGGGTCTATCGCTACGCCCTCGCACGGGTGGGCGATGTGCAACTGGCGGAGGAGTTGACCGCTCAGACCTTTCTCGCCGCCCTTGAGGGCATCGCCACCTATCGCGGGCGCGGCGAGTTCATCGCGTGGCTCCTCTCGATAGCTCGACACAAAGTAGCGGACCATTTCCGCCGCAGGAGGGATACCGTGTCGTTGGAGGTTGTGACGGACGTTGCTCACCCCGGCCCGCTGCCGGAACAGGTCATCGCCGAGCAGTTGCGGCTGGAACAGGTAGCCCGCGCCCTCCAAACGCTCTCTCCTGACCGGGCAGAGGCCCTGGCGCTCCGCGTTTTCAGTGGGTTGAGCGCCGCCGAGGTGGGCAAAGTGATGGGCAAGAGCGAAGCGGCGGTGAAGATGCTCGTCCACCGCGCCCTCCGCGACCTCCAACAGCGGCTGGCGTGGACCAGCGAGGCCGAATCATGAACCGCGACGATTTTCAAGCCGCCGACGCGCTCGACACCTTCCTGACCGCCTGCCTGAAGGAGCAGGAATCATCTCTGCCCGGCGACGTGCCGCCCGAAGAAGGCACACTGGCCGCCACCCTCGTGCGCCTCGCGCGGGAGAGCCACCCCAGCCCTGCTTTCGCCACCATGTTGGAAGCACAGGTACGCGCCGCCTCGATTACTCCGCGCCCTTCTATCAGGCGCAGGGTAGCGCCCACGCGCTGGCTCGGCTGGGCGGCGCTGCTCCTCCTGATGCTGGCAGGGCTGCTCGCTGTGCCCCAGGTGCGCGCGGGCGTGCTGGAGGTGCTGCGTATCGGTGCGGTTCGCATCCTTCTGGTTGAGCCGACGCCTACCACCTCCACGTCCAGTCAAGCGGCGATAACGGCCACGCCCGTGTCGCGCACCGCCGCTCTCGGCCTCGTGGG
>DASVVH010000435.1:0-3931 GCA_036386615.1 Ardenticatenaceae bacterium | reverse complement strand
CCCCCAACACGTCTCCAAACGCAACGAGCCTCTGCATAGCCAAAATTGAGGACGAAGATGACGACTGTAACCGTGCAGCTACCCGATGAACTGTACCGGCGGGCTGAGGAGCAGGCTAACCAGCAAGGCGCTACTCTTGAGGCATTCATGCAGGAGGTGCTTGAAGAGTACCTGACGGACCTTCAAGAGGTGTCAGAGGCTGAGGAAATTCTAGCTCGTATCCGAAGCGGAGAGGAGCCGTCTATTTCCTGGGAGGAGTATCAGTCCTTAGTTAACCCCGAAGACCAAGAGGATGTAATCGCAATCATCGCCGCGAAGCGCGCCATCGAACGGGGCGAGGACGAGTTTTTCGACTTGGAGGAGATCCAGGCAGAACTCAATGCTATACAAGGTTAGGCTGACTGGCCGTGCGAGGAAGGAGCTAACTCGCTTACCGCAGGCGGTGCAATCCCGCGTTCTAGTCGCTTTGCATGACCTTGCAGTTACTCCGAGACCATCAGGTAATAAGAAGCTTACCTCTCAAGAGTCCTACAGAGTAAGAATTGGAAATTATCGAGTGCTGTATGATGTAGACGAGAGAGCCAGTTGGTAGAAGTCTGGCGCATCCAGCACCGCAGGGATGTCTATCGAGATTTATAGAAGGTGTAATCATGTCACGTCAACCTCAAGGCGGCGCGGAAGGCGAGTTGGTACAGGTTGAGACCGGACCCGTCACCCTGGAAGGCAACCTCGCCGTGCCGGAGGGCGCGCAGGGCCTCGTCCTCTTCGCGCACGGCAGCGGCAGCAGCCGCCACAGCCCGCGCAATGGCTTCGTCGCCAACTACCTCCGCCAGGGCGGGCTGGGCACGCTCCTCGTTGACCTGCTCACCGCCGAGGAAGAATCAGTAGACCTCCGCACGCGCCACCACCGCTTCGACATCAGCATGCTCGCCGAACGGCTCGTCGGTGCGACAGACTGGCTCGCCCGGAACCCGGCCACGCAGCACCTGCGCGTCGGCTACTTTGGGGCCAGCACGGGCGGTGGCGCGGCCCTTGTCGCGGCAGCCATGCGCCCTGAAGGTGTCGGTGCCGTCGTCTCGCGCGGCGGGCGGCCCGACCTCGCGGGTCCGGCCCTCCCTCGCGTGCAGACGCCCACCCTGCTCATCGTGGGCGGGCACGACTATCCGGTCATCGAGATGAACCGCGACGCGATGGCCCAGATGCGCGACGATGTGACCAAGGAACTCATCATCGTTCCCCGCGCCACCCACCTCTTCGAGGAGCCGGGCGCACTGGAAGAGGTCTCCCGCCTCGCCCGCGACTGGTTCATCCAATATCTGTCGCCAGCCACCGAGCAATAGACCGAGGCACTACGATGTCCGAGTCAAGGTCAATCTCACATCCCACATCTCACATCCCGCATCCCGCATCTCGCATCCCGGATCGGAGAGAGTATGGCTACCCGTATCGAACGTGACAGCCAGCGTTTCCGGCAAATCGCGCACGGCCAGATTCGCAAGAACCTGAAACAGTATATCTCCAAAGGCGAGATGATTGGGCGGCAGGGCAAGAACCTCGTCAGCATCCCCGTGCCGCAGGTCAACATCCCGCACTTCCGCTACGGCTCGCGGCAGACAGGCGGCGTCGGCCAGGGCGAGGGCGAGCCGGGCCAGCCCATCTCCGGCGACCCGCAGGATGGCGCGCAGGGCGCGGGCGATTCGCCGGGCCAGCACATTCTTGAGGTCGAACTGAGCTTCGAGGAACTGGCCCAGATGATGGCCGAGGAGCTAGAGCTTCCACGCATCGAACCGAAGGGCAAGCAGAACGTCGTCGCCGAGAAGGACCGCTACACGGGCATTCGCCGCGTCGGCCCCGAAAGCCTGCGCCACTTCAAGCGCACCTACCGCGAGGCCCTCAAGCGGCAGATTTCGGCGGGCGAGTACAACCAGAGCAGGCCCCTCGTCGTTCCCATCCGCGAGGACCGCCGCTATCGTTCCTGGAACGAGGTGCTGAAGCCCGAATCGAACGCCGCCATCATCCTCATGATGGACGTGAGTGGCAGCATGGGCGACGAGCAGAAAGAAATCGTCCGTATCGAAACCTTCTGGATTGACACCTGGCTCCGCTCCCAGTACCAGAACCTCGAAACGCGCTACATCATCCACGACGCCCAGGCCCGCGAGGTGGACCGCCACACCTTCTTCCATACCCGCGAGAGCGGCGGCACCATGATTTCCTCCGCCTACAACCTGTGCAATCGGCTCATTGACGAGCGCTACCCACCCGACGAGTGGAACGTCTACCCCTTCCACTTCTCCGACGGCGACAACTGGGGCGGCGGCGACACGGAGAAGTGCCTTCGCCTGCTGGAAGAACAGCTACTCCCCAAGTCCAACATCTTCTGCTACGGGCAGGTCGAGAGCTACTACGGCTCCGGCGAGTTCATTCACGAACTCCGCAAGCGCTATGGCACTGACCACGAGCAGGTGATTCTCAGTCAGATTGCCGGGCGCGACGGCATCTTCGCATCCATCAAGACTTTCCTCGGCAAGGGGAAATAACGTGGCCCAACGCATCACATCGCTCTCCAACCCGCTTCCCCTCCACCTCGCCCACGAGCGCGATACCATTCGCGCTATCGCGCGCGACTATGGCCTTGAGTTCTTCGAGGTCATCTACGAGATGGTGGACTTCCAGCAGATGAACGAGCTAGCCGCCTACATGGGCTTTCCCGTTCGCTACCCGCACTGGCGCTGGGGCATGGAATACGAGCGGATGCGGAAGAGTTATGATTACGGACTGCACAAAATCTACGAGATGGTCGTCAACAACGACCCCTCCTACGCCTACCTGCTCGAATCCAACGAGTTGATAGACCAGAAAATCGTGATGGCCCACGTCTACGGCCACTCTGACTTCTTCAAGAACAATCTCTGGTTCAGCCAGACCAAGCGCAAGATGATGGACGAGATGGCGAACCATGCCACCCGCGTCTGGCGCATTATCGAGCGCATCGGCATGGACGAGGTGGAGGAGTGGATAGATGTCTGCCTCTCGCTCGAAAACCTGATTGACCGCCATGCGCCCTACCGTGCCCAATCTCCGCTCCCCTCGCACGAGGACGCGGACTTAGAGGTGGACCTGCGCCGCCCCGTCGCCTCCAAGCTCCGCTCGGATCGCGGTTACATGGACACTTTCATCAATCCGCCGGGCGTCGTCAAAGCCGAGGCCGAAGCGCGCAACGAGGCCCTTCGCAGCCGCACGACCCGCTTCCCCTCCGAGCCTCAGACCGATGTGCTGCTCTTCCTCCTCGAAAACGGCCCGCTTGAGCGGTGGCAGCAGGACATTCTCGACATCGTGCGCGAGGAAGCGTACTACTTCGCCCCGCAGGGCATGACGAAGGTGCTCAACGAGGGGTGGGCAAGTTTTTGGCATACCACCATCATGACGAAATCCGGCGTCATGACCGACGCCGAAGTGGTGGACTACGCTGACCACCACTCCGGCACGGTGGCGATGAGTCCACAGCGCATCAACCCCTACAAGATTGGCCTCGAACTCCTGCGCGACATCGAGGAGCGGTGGAACAAGGGCCAGTTCGGCAAGGATTGGGACGAGTGCGACGACGCCCGCGCCAAACGCGAGTGGGACTTGAAGCTCGGCCTCGGTAAGCAGAAACTCTTTGAGGTGCGCCGCATCTACAACGACATTGGCTTCATTGACACCTTCTTCACTGAAGACTTCTGCAACCGCCACCAGCTTTTCACCTACCATTACAACGAGCGCACCGGGCGCTACGAAATCGAGAGCCGCGAGTTTCAGGCTCTCAAGCAGAAGCTCCTCTTCATGCTTACCAACTTCGGCCAGCCTACCATCTCCGTGCAGGACGCCAACTATGAGAACCGGGGCGCGCTCCTGCTCAAGCACCGTTATGAAGGTATAGAGCTAAAGC
>DASVVH010000434.1:0-3472 GCA_036386615.1 Ardenticatenaceae bacterium | reverse complement strand
ATAGACAAGGTTGTCATACAGGTTGGCCCAAGCACGAAGGGAGGGGGAAACGTGCTGACGCTCTACGCCAGGGATGTTGCTGAGTGGATCCTTCACTTCGTTCAGGATGACAAGTAAGTAGCTAGACCTTACTTGATGTATCAGTGTGTGTTAATCTCGTGAAACAGTACACTTAAGCGCTATTGTGGGTGAGCAAAAAGAAAGAGCGAGGCTTCATCTGGAGCCTCGCTCTTTTGTAGCGGGTTGGGAGGTTTTATTCACTTTGCCATAGACTCACATCTCTGATGGTGACTTCGGCTTACTCCAGAGCCTCAGTTTCGCGGGCGTCCTCTTCAGTCATCTGATGGTACGCCTCTTCGAGTTCGCAGTTGGCCCTATGCAGGGATTGACGACCAGAACGTTGTAGTAGAAACACTCTATGAGGTGAGAGGCGCGGGGCAACGGAGCGGGCACCGCCCAGAGGGCACCCGCCGCGCTCCCGTCTTTTCTAAGCGGACCCTGTGTTAAGGAGGTTAGAATGCCGCTGCGTAATATCTATGACAACGTTACGCATCGGCATTCGGTTTTCAGGAGGCGCGGGGTTTAGCTTTCCATGAAGCGGCGGGCGGCTTCGGCCATCTCCTGCTCGATGACGGGCTGGCGGAAGAGGATGTCGAGTTCTTCCCTTAACCAGGGCCACTTCTCGGCGACCTCGCGGCGCATGGTTTTGATGGTGGTCAGGTCGGTGTCGGGCTTAGCGAACTCGACCTCCATCCCGGCGAGGCTCTGGAGAATCTGGTTGCGGTCTTCCTGCGGGACGGCCAACTGGCGGCTGACGAGCAGTTCGATGGCGGTGAAGGCGACCTCAACGCTCTGCGGCCCGGTGGCTGCCGGAGCGGGAGCCTCGGCGGCGGGTGCAGGCGCGCTGGCGGCTGGCGCAGAGGGCGCTGGGGGGGCGGCTTGCGGGGCCTGCTGGGGCTGCTGCATGGATTGGCCGAGTATCTGGGCCATCATCGCGCCCATGCCCGCGCCCGCGCCGAGGCCGAAGCCCGCGCCCGTCATGCCGCCCGCGTCGCCGCCGCTTGCCTGCGCGGCGTCGCCCATCGCGCGGGCAGCCTTGAACTTGAGGTAGTTCTGCATGTCGCCGATGGCTCCCATCGCGGCGCGCTCGTCAATCGCCTTCTGCGTCTCCTCGGTGGGGGAGACGTTCTCGATGTAGAAGCCGCGTAAGTCCAGGCCGAGGGCGGCAAAGTCGTCGCGGATTTTGACCTTGACGGCGGTGCCAGCTTCCTCGAAGCGGCTGGCAAGGTCGAGGAAGGGAATTTTCATGGTGCCGATGATGTCTGTGAGGCGGGAGACAATCATGGAGCGGAGGTATTGTTCGATGTCCTGCCGCTCGTAGAGGGATTGGGTGCCGACGATGGTGTTGACGAAGAGGCTCGGCTCGGCTATCTGCATGGTGTAGGTGCCGAAGGCGCGGAGCCGCACCATGCCGAAGTCCAGGTCTCGCAGGGTGACGGGCTGCGGGGTGCCCCACTTCATGTCCGTGAAGAGTTTCAGGCTGACGAAGTAGACCTCACTCTTGAAGGGGGACTCGCCAAAGGGAATTTTGATGAGGTTGTCCAGCAGGGGCAGGTTCTGCGTGCTGAGGGTGTGGCGTCCGGGGCCGAAGGTGTCGAGGGCACGCCCGTCGCGGAAGAAGACGGCGGCCTGGCTCTCGCGGACGATGAGTTGCGAGCCGAGGCGGAACTCGCCAGAGCCGCGTTCCGGCACGCGCTTGACCATCTCGCTCCCGGTCTGGTCGGCCCATTCAATGACTTGCAGGATTGCCATGATACAACTTCCTTTCTTATAAAGAATCGTGGTGCGCTGACGTTTTATTGTCTCAGGTCGAGCACATCGTCATCGTTGGGCTTGAGCGGCTTTTGAATAATGCCTTCATCAATTGGATCGATGGGCGGTAGCTCTACGGGCGTTTCCAAGCTCGCGTTGGTGGGCCTGGTCATCTCGTTGGTGTTGATGGTGTCCGAGTCAATGCTGGTTTCGGTGGTGTGGCCCGCCGCGCCGGGAGTGGCGGTGGTGGACTGGTCGAAGCCGCCCTGGTCGGGGAAGGTGTTGATGAGGTGGCCGCGCTGGCTGAAGGTGTCGTGAAGCTGGTCGAGCTTCGCTTCAAGCGCCTGAAGGTTCTGCTCGCGGTTCTCCTTGAGGCCAGCCTGGGCGATGAGGTCGCCCACCTGCTCGACGCCGTTCGCCATTTCCAGGTCGAAGGCGTAGAGGCGGTCGAGGACGCCCGTGTTTACCACGTCGTCGTCAAAGAAGCCGGTATAGCCGTAGCTGGCCGTGCGGATGCGGTCAGCGAGGTGCTGCAAGCGGCCAATGACACGGTCGAGTTGGGTGGCGGTGTCGAAGTCGCCGTTGTTAATCAGTTGCTCCTGCACGCGGCTGATGCGCGTGACCTGGCTGGCGAAGGCGGCGGCGACGGCGTCGCGCAGCTCTTTATCCGCCTCGCGGCGTGCCTCCTTCTCGGCATAGCCCCGGTAGCCGGGGATTTTTTCCATCAGGTCTTTCAGTCTTTGGCCCAGATTCATGATAGGCGCTCCTTTCACGTCGAATTCGGAATGCGGAAGTGGGAATGCGGAATGAACGACGGCACACTGCTAGGGCAGGAAGATTTCGGAGCCGCAGTAGGGACATTTGATGACGCCCTTGCCTGCCAGTTCGAGCTGGCCGCCGCAGTTGGGGCAGACTTCGGAGGCGCGCATCTCGCGGGCCTGCCGGGAGTAGAGGACGCCCTCGTCCCAGTTGATGTAGCCGCTGAAGAGGCCCTTGCCCACTAAATCGTAGATGTCCTGGCGAATCTGGTCAACGTTGGCGTTGACTTCGAGGGCGGTGTCGGCGATGGACATCTGTCCCTTCGCCTGAAGCGCGCCGAGAATCTTGCGCTGGCGGCGGACCTCGGTCATCTCCTCTGCCTCGCTGGCGGAGCGCCGAAGGACGTAGAGGCCGCCACCGACGAGCAGGCCGACGAAGGGCAGGAGGATGACGAGGAGCAGGAATAGGGGGGCTGCCTCTAACCCGGCTGTAAGGCCCCAGCCGAAGCCGAGCAGGGCGAACAGAATGCCAGCACCCAGGAGGGCGAAGCCGATGATGCGGTTGCTTTCCATAGAGTATCCCCTGTAGTGAATTCAAAATGCAAAATTAAAAATTCAAAATCGACGGCAGTGATTGCCCATTGCCTTTGCCGTTCTTTTTGCAGTTTGAATTTTGAATTTTGAATTCGTCAGCCGAAGCCGCCGGAGCCGCCGCCGCCACCGCCACCACCGCCGCCACCGCCGCCGGAGAAGCCGCCACCGCCACCACCGGACGAGGAGGGCGGGGTGCTGGCGAGGGTGCTGGCCGTGCTGGAAAGCATGGCGGCGAGGCCGGTGCTCATTCCCTGGAGGCTGGTTGCCATTGTGTTGCTCGCGCCCTGAAGGCCACCCGGCCCACCGCC